>SCSX01000009.1 GCA_004297825.1 Spirochaetota bacterium | reverse complement strand
CAATATCCCGATCTATGTAACCTCGCTGGTGTTTGCGGCATTCATCGCCATTCTCGCCAGCCTCGTGTATCTTCTAAAAAAGCAGCGAGACGGTTTCACCCAGTTCATCCTGGGAAAAGTTCCCCGGAAATGGGTCGATCGATTCATGAACGAAGGCCGATGGGAAAAGGTGCGGGCGCTCGACTACGAGATCGGATTCATTTTCAGCAGCGCGGAAAACATCAGGAAATTCTACCTGTCGCTTTTCATACACTACGCGTCGGGCCTGGCCGCGTCCAGCCTGGAAATTTATCTCATTATCATCTTCGCGGGCAAGGACATCACCCTGGTGCATTCCATGTTTCTCTACCTGTTCAGCATGCTGTTGACCAGCATCGTATTCTTCATGCCTGCCAACCTGGGCACCAGCGAGGGCTCCTATTCGCTCGCCTTGAAGTTCCTGGGTTACGATCCGGCGATAGGGCTCACCGTGGGGATCATCCGCCGGTTAAGGACCTTTGCGTGGGCCGGCATAGGCATCCTCATCCTCTTCTATGCGGGCCTCCTGAAAAAGAAGGAAGGCGCTCAGCAATAATCGTTGCGCACGTATGCGTGAAGGGTGTATCGGCTCCCGATCCTTTCCAGAATGCAGGGCGAACCGTTGGAAAAGTCGATGATCGGAAGCTTTTCATCTGACGCAAGAAGGAACGAGGCGAGCTTGCCGAGAAACGGCATGTGGCCCACGATTATGATGTCGTCCTCAACCGGGGAGATCAGCCCGATACAGGGCGAAATTTGGTCGTTGGGGCCGATACAATCGTAAACCGCAGCCGAGGCAACGCCCGCCGCGCGCACCGCATACTCGGCCGTTTGCGCGGCGCGGAGCTTTCCGCTGTGGTAGAGCCTGCAAGGCCCCAGGCCGAGCCTTGAAAGAAAGCTTTCCATGCGCGCGGCCTGTTTCCTCCCCGCTTCGGAAAGCGGCCGCCGGGGGTCGATGTCCTCCGATACCGCTTCGGCATGTTGAATGAGAACAAGTTTCATCCCGACCTCCCCCGGCCACAGGCGGCGAAACCCCAGGCTCCGGAACGCTTGACTAGCGTGTTTGATAAACCATAATGCATACCTGAATATTATTCAATTCGATTTTATCCGGGGGCACCATGTTCAGAAAATTTATTAATCGCTTAACCGGCACGCCCTATTTCAGAAGTCGGAAAAAGGTGCTCATCCTGGAGGGAGGGGGAATGCGCGGGATATTCCTCACCGGGGTGCTCCAGGCATTTACCGACAGGCGCTTTTTCCCCTGGAAGCTGATCATAGGCTCATCCGCGGGCGCGCTTACCGGGGCGGCGTATGCCGCGGGGCAGATACACATCGCCCGCGACGCGTTCTTCAGCGAGCTCCTTTCCGGAAAATTCATCACGCTTACCAATATTCTCAGGCAGAACCGGCACGTGCTCAACCTCGATTGGATGATCGAAACGATAGTACAGGGAAGCGAACCGCTTGACCGGAAGGCACTCGGAAAATCCTGCCCCGTGCTCATAACCGCGACCGACTGCAGGCCGGACAATGTACCGCGAACCCTTTATCTTGATTCCAGGAAGGACGATCCCATAATCGCGCTCAAGGCGACCGCCGCTATTCCCTTCCTGTACAGGGGATTCGTCGAATACAAAAATCACCGTTTCCTGGACGGCGGACTACTGGACCCGATCCCGTATTTAAAGGCCCTCGAAATGGGTTTTCGCGAATCCGAGATCCTGGTCGTGCTGACCCGCGTCCGCGGGTACAGAAAAAAAGAGGAATCGGTATGGATCAGGGCGCTCTATGAGTCGTATTACAGAAACAGGGAATTTCGCTTTCTCATCGAGGCCATCGAGAACCGCTTCATCCATTACAACAAGCTCCTGGACGACCTGGAGAACAGGTTTACGGGAATCGACGTACTATACCCGCCTGAAGGATTTCGCGTCGACAGGCTCACCCGCGATCCTAAAAAGATTCTCGAGGGATTCGGACAGGGGATATCCACGGGCAGGGAATACTATCATTCCCTGATGCGATAACGGGCCATCCATTAAAAAAAGCCCGCGTCGATTGCGGGCTTTTTCACTCTATTCTTCCTCGTTCCTACTTTTCAATGGGAGGCTTCACCGAATCCTTGTTCATTCCGCCTTTGATCTTATCGACCATGCCCTTGTGGGTGCCCATTATCTCGTCATAGGCCTTCTTGTAAGCCTGCTTGACCGCCATGATCGATTCATAGTTCTTCTTCTGCTGCTCGCGCACCTTGTTCGACTCCTCCTTGACCTTCAGGAAATTCGAATAGATATCGTCCTTCCGGCTCTGAAAATCCTTCAGGATCCCGTCGATCGACGAGGTGGCGTTGTCGCTCAGCATCATGTCGTCTTTAATATTCTCCTCGAGTTCGCCGATCTCAGCGCCCGTTTTTTCGAGTTCCGCCTTGCTCTTGCCGGCTTTCCCCATCCCTGAATTGAGTTTGCCCGCATTGTCGGAGGATTTCGCGCTCCTGTCACCCAGGGTTCCTACGTACTTCCTGAATTTGGAACTCTTTTCCTTGGGATCCTTGCTGAACTCCTGGTCCCGGCCCGCTTTCCAGTCCCTGGTCGAGCCCTTGAGATCCTGTTTTTCCGGTTCCTCCCCCACGCCCACCTCTACGTCCTCGTCGGGATTCACTTCTACCTTTCCGTATGGATTGTGAACATCGAGTTTACCCTCGCTCAGGTCAACGCGGGAATCCGCCCCCTTGCTCACCGTGACCGCGAACTTCGTGCCGCGTACGGCGCATACCGTGGTGGGCGTATATACCTTCCGGTCTTCGGCGTCCTTCGAGATTTTCTGGAAGGCGGTCAGTACCGACCCCGAAATCACCGAGATCGAATCGGCATCCTTCGTGGCGGCGCTTCCTACCCTGAGGGTCGTGCCCTCCGAAATCTTGACCTCGCTCCCGTCCGCATAATGCAGGGTCACCAGTCCATCTGCGCCGGTCACGATCATGTCGCCCGGATTCAACGGCATGGAAAGGCTCGCGGGGACCGATACGCCCTCACGCAGGACCGAAACCTCTCCTATCAGGAATGAAACCTCTAACGCCATCGCGGGACATGCCGCCAGGACGATAAGTCCAACCACCAGCGCCCTGAATCCCTTCCAGATACTATTGTCATGCACATATTTCATGTAAGCCTCCTCCACCGGTAAGCCGGTAAACACCCTCAACTCAATATACAATAAATGAATGCCTAAGGAAAATCGGAATAGCTCATCCCGACCAGGGTGATGTCATCGTTATACCGGTTCTCCCCGCAAAACTTCTCCACCTCGCCAAAAAGTGACGTCACGATTTCGGACATTGCGTACTGTTGTACCTTCTTTATCAACTCGAACAGTATCTTCTGCCCCATGATCTTATCATCCTTATTAGTACACTCGAACACGCCATCGGTGTAAAAAAGAATTTTATCGCCCGTGTCGATGGCGACCTCCGCGTCCATGTAGATCGATGTGTCGAAAATTCCGACAAACGGGCCGTTAGGGTCAAGCATGACGATATCGCCGCTCGATTTCAATATGACCGGCGCAGGAATGCCCGCATTACAGTAGCGAAGCCTCTTCGTGTCCAGGTCGAACGAACCATAGAATATGGTCACGTAGTTGTAACTCATTTTTTTCTGCGCATTGATAAGGAACCGGTTTACCCCGTCCATGAACGCCGCGGGATTCAGGTTTTGCTCCTCCACCGAGGTGATCGCCATTTTCACCATGGCCGAATACAACGCCGCGGGCAGGCCATGGCCGGATACGTCGGCGAGAATAAATGAAAAATGGTTTTCGTCGTACACCATGAAGTCGAAGAAATCGCCGCTTATTTTCTCCACGGGCTTGAACTTGACCGAGAACCTGAACTTCCCGATCTCCGGGTAGGTAACGGGGAAAATACACTGTTGAAGGTTGCTCGCCATGTCGAGCTCGTTTTCGATTTCGACGTTGCGGGTTTGTATCTGGAGGTTGAGTTTCTCGAGCTCGCTGTTCTTTATCGTAAGCTCCTTGAGCAGGGTGCGGTTCTCGACGACAAGCCTGCGGCTCTCAAGGGCTTTCTGAACGGAGATCAGTATCTGGTCGGTATTGAACGGCTTGAGGATGAAATCGAAAGCGCCGCTCTTGAGCGCCGATATCGCGGTATCGATATCCGTATAACCGGTGATGAGTATCACCGGGATATTGTCATCCTTTTCCTGGATATGCCGCAGGAGCTCAAGGCCGTCCATGCCGGGAAGATTCACATCGGTGATCACCACGTCCACCGCGCTCAACTCTATGGCGCCCAGCGCGTCCTCCGCGCTCAGGTAGCTCGATACGGCGTACTCATCCTCGAGAATCCGGTTGATGAGGAAATTCACCGATTTATCATCATCGATGATCGCAATATGGAATTTCCTATCGCCGATATTATTCATTCAGGAAGCATCTCCTTACCCAGCGGCAGTGCATACGCCTCTCAGAGCGAATTGATATATACCCTCATTCCCGCCCAATATGCCGGGTACCGGTATTTCACCCGGGAGCGCAGGGAGCGCTTCGCTTCGCTGAAGGCTATTCTATTATCGGCACCCATGGCCAGTCTTCCGTAAAATTCACTCACGAAAATGGCCCCGTTTACATCATGGATTTCCGCGTCGTTGATGAACACGGTACGAATCCCCTGCAGGGAAGCGTACAGCGCGAATTCGGCGCAACCGATGTTCCCCAAAAAATCCGCCGAGGGCAGATAGAGCGCCCCATATCCCTTCAGCGCTCCCTGGAGGGATTTTGCCTCGATCAGCATGTCCCCTGATTCGGGATCGTGAACGATCCGCGGAAGCAGGTGGCCTAAGCCCGTAGCAGGTGAATTGTCCGCCTTTTTGCGTATCCCTCCCTGTCCCAGCGCCACCAGTTCCAGTTCCTGGTACACGGATTTACGTTCAGCATCAACATACTGCCCGACATTATCCGCGGGCGCATATACGCGCACACCGGACATGATAGACGACAGGAATGCGACCGTATGTGCGGTCTCCAGTACGTCATTATCGCCCAGCACCTCGAAAGGTATTTCCTCCAGGTCCGTATCGGTTACAAAAACCAATACCGGCTTGTCATTTATATAAGATTCAAGCGGCTTGAACAACTCCACCAGCTCCTTGGAAACCCCCACCACATTGTTGAATGAGGACAGGTCAGCCTTATAGTTTTCGGAAATTTTCGCCGCGCGATCATATCCGCCGCGCAGGCGCATGCCTTCGACCGAAGTTCCCGAAATCGCCCATACGAGTATATCGGAACCGTTGCGCAGCATATAGAATACGACGGTGTTTATGGGGATCGAACGCTGGAACTGCTCCAAAGGGATCATACCCGCGAGTGCCGTGATATGCAGGATGGGGCGCTCCCTCAACAATTCCGTAAAACGAACGCTTCCCGTCGCCCTGTCTGTGAGCGCCTTGAATTCGTCCCGAACCCCGGAAGGGATGTCCGCGGAATCGGCCAGGGAGAAAAACGCGGACCGGGCTTCCAGCTGTTTCTTGATTTCGGCGTACAATAAAGCAGCGGCGTGATCCGCCTGATCCATTTTCCTCGATATCAGGAAATCCAGGTTCTCCCGGACCAGCTCAATCCTGTTGAATTTGTGCAGTGTCCGGGCGGATCTGTCAAGGATCGAAAACGCGCCCGATATCCTGGTTTCCAGCAGTCTCCATTCATCATCCGACGGCGCCTTTTCGGCTGCTATCGTCGCGTGAAGCATTTTTGCACGCAACAGTTCCTTGACGTAGCTGTACTCATCGGGCAATTCCGGATCCAGTGCAGCTGCCCGCTCCTCGGCCGCGGAATATTTTCCAAGCCATATCTCTTCATCCATAAGGAGCAATTGATATTCGGCGAATGCCGAGGAATCCTTCGCGCTCAGGTACGGGACTCCTTTCTGGGCCGCCGCATAAGATTCCTTGTGCTGCGCTAACTTTGAAAGCAACGAGGCAAGTTCGTAAAAGTATCTTCTTTTCAAAGGTGCAATTTCACGGGACTTGAAGGCCGTTTCGGACTTCGTAAGGGCTTCCAGCGCATCTTCAAATCCCTGCCGGCGTTCGTAAAAACCGCACACCCGGAATGCAAGCTGCGCGGCATCAATCCAGAAAGCGCCCTGCGCCATGTCATCAATATCCAACCCATCGGCGACCTCGTCGATTGCACCGTATTCCCTCGCCTTCACCATGCGGTCAATTGCGACTGTCGCGGCGAACGGGGACAACATATCATATTCGCCGTTTTCTTCGAACAAGAGCAGGGCCCCGGATTTAAGAGCGTTTATGGAGCCCTCCTTCCTGAGAGAAAGAACGCTTCCGCTCCGGCGATCAGTCAGGGCCGGATTTTCCGTTCCGTTCATTAGAAGAATCTTGCAAATTTCCCGCTGCGAAAGTTTAAAATCGGGCGTTAAATCCGCGGCTATTTTTTTAGCGGCATCCTCATACCCGAGAAGCGACAGGTATTCCATGACAAGCACGCCAAGCCGCAGGGAAGACATGTACGATGATTTAGCTTCTTTCCCCCGCGCAATGAGCTCAAAGCCTGTCTTGGAATCACCTTCAATGAGCGCGAGAATTCCCGCGTACATGAAATAATCTAAGCTCTCGGCGAAAACCGAGGTTTTCTGCAACGCCAGGATTTCCGCTGCCGCGACCGGATTACCCTCTCGTATCAGGCAATAAAGCCTGGTCCCCGCTGCCCTGAGATAAAGCTCCGGGAATTTATTTTCGGATTCCTTCATTGCGGATTCCGCCAGAACGAGCGCATCGACGCCGCGCTCGCGTGCGAGTTCAACTTCCGCCCTTAGCAATGATGCCTTTATCGCCACTTCGGGATCATCACCATTGAGATCCCGCCAGTTTTGGAGATCGGTCATCGCTTCCTTATAATTACCCGCCGCAAACGCCGCCTGATAATTATCATACGCTGCATTTTTTGCAACGGCCGAGGACTTATCCCGTTCCGCCTTATCCACACCCCGGAATCCCACGCACAGCGGCTTATAGTCCTGTAACGCGGATGCTTGTGCCACCGAATCAAATGTCGAAAGCGCGGCCTGCTGAATGATAAGATTCAACCCCTTGGGTTTAGCCCTGCTGCAGAATATTAGGGAGCGCGTTCCCGCGTAGAGTGACGCCTCGGTGAAATAATTCATGTCATCGGGAGCCAGTTCTTCCAGGTCCTTGATCAGCAGGGCGGCCCCCAGCTTTTCCTTGAAAAGCCGTTCAGGATCGAGGCCATTTTCCGTATAGTCATCATCAACCACTATTGAAAATCGCGCGAGAGAATTCTCGCCAGGGTCTCCCTCCGTAACGAGAATCTCCTTTGTATTCTCGCCGGCGGCCAATCGCTTTTTCAAGCCCTTCGTAGTGTAAAACGCGCTGGTGAATGATCCCCTTGGTCCATCCATGAAGTACCGGGAGCGTTCGATGCAGGGTATGTAGGTAAAGGGGATACCCGATTCACCTAGAGCAGTATGAAGCGAATATGAGTGCGCGTCCAGCACCACGAATCGGTTTTCCGGCGCGGACATAAACTGCTTGAGCGCGCCCGCGATTGCCGGTATATCGTCCAGGGCCCCGTCCAATTCCTTGAATTCCGTGCGACCCCCGGTCACCCTCCACGCGATGGCCTTGCCGCCTGCCGTGCCTATCTTGTAAACAACAGCCCCCTCAGGTACCACCAGGGAGCCTCCCGTGCCGAAAAGCATGGATGAGAGCAGGGGATTGAGGATGGCGAGCTGCGCCTTGAAGACACCCAGGTCCCTTTTCTGCATTGCGAGGCCGTCTTCCAGGGGCTTCAATTTCCCGGTTCCAGGCTGTTCACCGGCCTCGAGCAATACCGATATCTGCTTTGCGAGCCCATCGATCAGGTATACTTTTTCCATGTACGCGGTAAAATATTCGGTATCCTTTGCACTTCGGAATTGGGGAGCTGCCAGGGATATCATTACCGTCCGAAGCGTCTCATATTTTTTCTCGGAAATTATCAGCGCCGTATTTCGGTTTCCGGATTTCAGAAGAAGCTCGCCATACTCGTCATACAGGCGCTTTATCCGGTTGAAGTATGATGAATACAGCGGGGGCGTTTCTTCGATAATTCCGATTGCGCTTCTAAAGTATTCCCCGGCCCTTCCTGCCGCGTCCTTGCCCTCGACGGATTCACCATACACGGATAAAAATCGCGCCGTTTCATGATACACGACCCATTCCAGGTCCGTATGGCCCCCGGCCTTCGCGGCGTTTTCCGCGGCGGTCAGCGATTCATACGCGAGGTCCATCATTCCCATTTTCTGCTGGCACGCACTCGCGTTCAGGAGGAGCTTAACCATGGTCTTCTTCGAAACGTCCTTTTCCGCCTGGGAGATCGCGTCATTGAACCTGGCCAGCGCAGCGGCATAAAGGTCGAAGAGGTCCCTGTTGCCGGCATAATAGCCGTAGGCCCTGTCTTCCGCGCTTCCACCCTTGAGTTTCGGAGGTTCGGCGTTATAAATAATCTCCGCCTTGTAGAAGGTAAGCACCCCTATCGCGATGTCGATCGTATAGTAAATTGATGTCGCCTCTTCCTTAATCCTCTCCCTGAGCTCCGTAACCTGCTCCGGGGCAAGCTTCTTTTTGCGCAGTTTGGCGTCTTCCTTCAGCAGCGCGTATTCCTGCTTGAACCGCATCTCCTCATATCCGTCCTTGTAGTCGGTGATGCGTCCAACGAGCTTGTCTATTTCTTTTACGGGATTCTTGAGGGTGTCAGGGCTTTCATCGATTAAAAACGCATTGAGGTTCGCAATGTTGATTATCGACTCGAAAATACCCTCCAGGTCATACACATCGTCGCCGGCGGCGTAATCCCAGGCTTCTTTGAAATATTTGAGCGCCGCCTTGTAATTGCGCAGCTTGAAGTATCCATAGCCGATATTGTTAAGGGTTTTGATCCTTGTTTCCCGGTCTATCTTATTGGACCGATCCTCCAGCTGCTTAAGTTTATTCTTCAACACGCCTATCGATTTTTTATAATCTCCCCGCTCGAAGAAAATCTCCTCCTGCATGGAGAAATTCAAAATCTTCTTCTCGAATGTGTCCAGCTTCTTGTATATCCTGTTCCCGCCCACGCCTATCACCGCGACGTCCGGCCCCAGGTTGTAAAAGCTGATCGGTCCAAGTCCCAATACCTTCCAGCGCAGCTTGTAGGTCTTTTCATCGTCCTTGTATTTTTTCAGCAATGCGCGCGATTTCCCAAGATATTGCAGCGCTTTCGCGGTGTCACCCAGTTCCCCGTAGCAGTACGCGATCTCCTGTACGTAGCGCGCCTTGTCGATTTTCATCTTTGTCCGGCCCGCAAAGCTCAATATCGCCTGGTACCAGTTAATGGCGTCCGCATATTTATTTTCGATTCGTCCCAGAAGGGCGAAGTAGTGATACATCGTGAGTATCTGTTTTTTATATTTTTTAAAATTTTTACCCGTCGCGAGCGCCTGGTAAATATTGAAGGCCTTGTTCATCTCCTCGCGAGCCTTTCCATATTGCGAATCCTGCCAATAGCTGTAACTGAAGTGATAATGGAAAAGAGCCTCTTCGATTTTGGATTGAAACGCGGTCTTGTATTTATTCACGAGCAGATAATGCTGAAGCGCGGCCGGAAAATTATTAAGAAGGAAATAGGTGTTTGCGCTGTTGAGGTGCAGGTTTCCCTCCTGCTCGGGGTTATCCGATTCCCTGTTCGCGACAAGCGCGCGCTCGTAGATAGTGATGTTTTTTTCCCACAAGTACTTGGGGAAAAAGTCCTCGAAGAGCTTCTCGTTGGCGCCCTCGGTTTCCTTCCGGCCCTCCGACCTGCGCAGGTCCACGTACTGGTAGATCCATCCCTTCAACAGGTACGCGTCGATATACGAATCGTCAATGAAGAGCGCCCAGTCCAGGTGCCCTATGGCCAGCTTGAAATTGCTTAACAACTGGTCGACCGCTTCGTTGGTGAAACTGATCGTCCCCAAGACGGAATCCTTCGCCTTTTTTTCGGCGGCGACGGCGAGACGCGTGTAGAGATACCCGAGCCCGTACAGGTACGCCTTGTCGAAATTGCGCCGGGCACGCTGCAGTCCCTTTCCCGAATACTTTTCCACGAGCTCGGTCAGGGGGGCCACCTTGTTCCCCTTCCAAAGGGCATAGGCGTCGATATACAATACGTGGGCGCGCGCGCCGTACTGCCCCACGATATCCATGAATTTTCTCTTCGACTGCAGGGCGCTCATTAATTTCACATAACGTCCATAAATCGAGGCGGCGCGCTTGTATTTCCTGTCGTATTCCGCCTTCTCGCCCTTGTCTTCATAATAATCGACCAGGCGCTGCACCACGTCGCGGATGTCCTTCTGGCGCCATTGCAGGTCATAACTGGTAATCGCCTCGGTCAGATATTCCTCGAATTCCTCGATATCTTTTTCCTTCTCGGAAATATCGGACATAAGGAGATTTATCCGGTAATATACGAGGTCCGTTTTTTCGGAGGATTTTAACGCGTCAAGCAGGGTGGCTTTCGCCGATTTATCCCCCGTTTCGGCGAGGCTTTTCCCGATCACAAATCGCAGCATCCCCGATAAAAGCCGTACGTCCTTGTATTTTTCGAGCATGGCCGTCGCGATTGTGATCCTTCGTGCGGCATTACGCTCGCCATCGAAGACCGAGAGCAGGTTGACGATCGTATCGTTTACGAGCAGGCCCTTGTTCGACTTCAATACCTCTACATATGAGGGCGCGAGCTCGTCTTCCAGCCGCGCGTAGGTGGCGACGCCATTCTTGTAATGCACGTTGGCCAGCCTGGAATAATTTCCGTAGTCTGCGATGATTCTCTGGAGGAGGAGGGTCGAATCACCGTACCTGCCGGCCCGCGCATATTCATCCGCCAAGTCCTCCATCAGGTAGGGTACGTAGGCTTCCCTGGTTTTGTCCGCCGAAACGTCCCCGAGCCCCGCCGTGAGAATATCGGCGCCCCCCCGGCCGTTCATTTTTTCCGCCGCGCATCGCGCGGTGATGTTCCGGTAATCGCTCCTGTCGGTCGAATAGGCGGCAAGAATCTGGAGCGCACGCTGAGCCCTTGCCCCGTTTCCGGTCTCCGCGTATTTCAGGGCCGCGGACGCCAGTGCCTTCGCGGTGAACACCTGGGAATCGACATCCGTCTGGTTGCCGAAATAATTGTACACGTTATCGAGGCACATCAGGTAGCGCTCTACATCCTCGAATTCGACAAGATAGCGGTCTGCAAGTTCGTATTGGCTGCCGGCGGTTTCTTTTTTCGGAATCACCCCCGTGTCGGGAATGATATTTACGTTGATATTCTGGCCGGTCTGGTCCGAGTAGACGATGACCCCGTTCAGTGCCGCACTCCACTTCGGATCGAACGAGGAGCGCGATTGGAGGGTAAGGGGGAATTCGAGCCCGCTTGCAAGGTTTTTATAAACGATGGCAGAATCGTCTTTTAGATTAATCGTCCCGTCGCCGTTCGTATCCCGGTCTATACGGGCAAACACGATCTCGTCGTTCGTCCGCATGAAACAGGGTGAAAGCTCGATCGCGGGCGTGCCTATGACGCGCTTCTCTTCGCCGCTTTCGAAATTATAGGTGTAGATGTCGCCCTTGTTCCCCGCGTCCCGATACGTAATGAATACGAGGAGCTTCCCGTCTTCGGAGAATCGGGGGCTCGTGCCGCCGTCCTTCGTTATCTGCCTTAAATCGCCGCCGTTGCGCTTCATCACCCAGACATTCTCCCGCCCGTCCCTGTTCGAGCAAAATGCGATGAGCTTGTTGTCGGGTGACCAGGCGGGCGTCGTATCCTTGATGATCTTAATGGTTTTTGACTGCGGATCCTGAAACTGGGTGAGATTTTTCGCTTTTTCGTCAAGTGCGGGGATATCGGACACCGAGGCCTCCGCCTCCTCGATCAGCTTTTTCGATTTCACCCTGGCGACGTAAATATCTCCCTCGGGATCCTCCCGCGTGGAGACGAACGCGAGATATTTGCCATCCGGCGAAACCGCCGGCATGGTATCCTTGGAGGGATGGTTTGTCAGTCTTACCGTGGTGATACCGGTAAGGGAGCGCAGGTAAATATCGAAATTCCCGGATTCGCGGTCCGATGCGTAGAAGAAATAAAGGCCATCACCGGTAAACAGGCCGTCAATGTCGATTGATTGCTCGAAGGTGAGTGGGATGCTTCTTCCCGTGTCCTGGAATTCCTGTTCCAGGATGCTCTTATACTCGAATGACACTTCCTTCTTTCCGCGATCGTCACAGGACAGCAGGGCCGCCGTTCCCAGCGCCGCAAGGATGCCGAATAATTTCCCGAGTGTATTCATCTCTTCTTCACCCACTGACCGATTTTATCCTGTATCCAGTCGTTCTTTTTCGCGAGGGCGTATTGCTCTTCCGCGAACTTCTTCGCAAAAGCGGCCACCTGGTCGGGCGCCGGCTTCTCGGTCCCGGATTTTGCAAGGCTGCGCTCGAAAATGGACGCCCGCGCCCTGTTTTCGTCCTCCAGCACCTTCATGAGGGCGTTTTTCAAGCCCTGGTTGCCTTCGTACTTCTGCGTGGGGATGTACGCCGCGACACCCGCGTTCGTTTCGCCAACCGCCCCTTCGTCCTTGAATATCCTGAGTTTTTCCTCGTTGAATTCCCGGATTTTAAGCGCCTTGAATAATTCTTCGTCTCCACCCGCGGTCGCCATGGGTGTTCCCTTCGTTTTAGTGATGCTGGTTCTCACGGAGGAGACTATCCAGGCGTCCTTCTCAAGCTCGCGGTATTCGCCCACGATCTGGCGCTCTATGACGGTTTTTTCACCGGTGAGATGTATGTCCGGGGGGGAAATCTCCAGGCAACTGGGCATGCTCGAGCATCCCGCGGCCGCAATTGCCGCGACAACGACCGGAATGATAAGGCAGCATTTATTCATTTTCATGTCACTTCTCCTCTCGAACCTTGCGAATATATTCCTGGATCGGCATTCGATCGAACTCGACCTTCTCGTCTTTCACCCCGAACAGATATCCTATCGCTCCCCGCGAAAACGCCACTGTGGTGTACACCAGTCCCGTACCCAGGTTGAAATCGAACCCCTTCACCGACATGGAATTATCGACCGGGAATTGCGCGATCCCCAGCTTCGATTCCCCTTTTTCCCTGCTCAGTCCCTTCATCAGCCTGTTAGCGAAGCTTGCGCCGATTTTGTAGATGTTGATGGATCCCTGCGCAAGTATCTCCTTTTTAATATTTCCAACTTTCCCTGCGAAATTCGCGTTCAGGGACAGCTCCGCGTCGCGCGTCTTCTTCTCCGGGTCGAACTCGTCGAGCTTGCCCAGGTCCACGTTGGTGATCTCGAGTGTCAGCTTATATTCCATGTTCGCGGGCTTCATATCGGCCAGGTTGAACATGATCGTCCTTCCGTACAGCGAGCCGTCGAGCACGTATGCCTTGAGGTTGGAGATAAGGAAGGTGTTTTCCCGAAAGGTCATGTTCGCTGAAAAATCCTTTAGGTATTCAAACGGAAGCTCGCGCGACGGATGCTTCGCGGCGATCGAGCTAATCGTGAAATTCGGCTTATCCTGGAAATAATCGCTTTCCATGACATCCGTCTTGTCTACAAGCAGCCTGGATTCTCCGGAGTAGCGGGGCGTGAAGTAGTACTCGAACGGAAAATCCATGTTGACGTCGTTTACCGTGAGTTTTGCCTCATTGTTCTTCACGAAAAGCTTGTCGATTTTCACCGAGCCGAAGGCCTTTCCGCTTTTCAGGTCGCCCTTGACGAACGCGTTCACCTGCGCAGTTCCGGACAATTTCCACGGCCCGAACACCGGTTTCTCCTGCGGGGCATCCAGTCGTATCGCCAGCCGGATGTCCGAATCCTTCATGGGGGGTGCGCTTATATCCACCCACCCGTTTGCCGAGACGGTAAGGCTTTTCTCGGGACTCGTGATGGTGAATCTGTTTATGGCCGCGAACTTGTTCTGGTTGCGCATCGCAATATCGGCGTCTATTCTTAGATCAGTTACATCGAAATCCGGAACCAGGACAAGCATCCCGAGTTGGGCGTTCGTCGCGTCCTGGTTCATGGCGAAACGGAGGTCCAGGGCCATGTCGACGGGCTTTTTAAACGGCAGGCCCTTGAGGCTCTTCTTGATGTTGTTCGGCAACATGGCCATGAGCGGTTCTTTCATGAACGTGAACTTCGGGATCCTGATCGCACCGGAGGTGCCGGCGGCCAGGTTCACGTTGCCGGTCATGCGCATATCGAGCGCGCTCGTACCGTCCAGCGGGTTGTACATCCGCATCGAAATATTATTGATTTCGATCGCCTGAAAGCCGCTGTACGCCATTACGTCGATCCCCACGTCGAGGCCGTTCGCCCCGGATTTGTTCTTGTTCAGCGTGTACATGAACGAGGGTATCGAGAGCCGGGAGGATATCTTCATATCGTCTTTCAGCTTGTTCACCGCGTAACCCAGTTTAAGAAGGGGGATAGTAGCCTCGGCCGCGGGATTCTTGAAATAGACGTAGGTGAAATTCACCTCCCCGTTGATGTCCATCCTGTCGGGTGTGCCCTTGACTGAAAGCGGGTACAGGGAAATAACGCCGCTGAACCTTGTCGCGTAATCATGCGTGAGCGCGAGAAAATACGGGTAGAGATCGTCCAGGACGATGGCGCTCTCCTCCATCTTTATGTCGACCACGGGAGCGGTCGTCACGTCCTTGACCGACCCGGCCAGGAAGAGCCAGCGGCGATTCAGGAACGTGACGCCAAAATTGTTTACCCGCAGGAAATCGCTCGTGGGATCGTAAAAAATATCGTACGAGACCATGAAGTTAAGGGGGGCAAGGTGCGCCTGCTTGAAGCGCACTGGCGTACGGTACGTTCCGAATTTCAGGAGGCTTTTGAACTCGGGCTTGTTCGCCTCGGTCTTGCTGAAGAGAAGCTTCCAGGTCAGGATAAGCGGCGGCGTCACGTCGGCGTCCTGCGAATAAAACGAAACCTGCATCTCCTCCTCGGGATTGAGCACGATCTTCATGCGCTCGAGGAGCGAAACCGCTTCCAGGGATTTCGGTATCTTCTTGAACGGGGGAACCCATATGTCCATGGTATACGTAAGACCTTCGACGGCGGCGTTGAACGTGCCCCCCTTCACATACATCCTGAAATCGTCCAGGATGAATTTAAACAGGAATTCAACCGAGATGGGCAGGTTCACCTCCTTGCTGGGGGGGCCTTCGTCTTCCTTCTTTTTCTCCTCTTTTTTCTCGGGTTCCGGTTTCTTTTCGGACGGCTTCATGAGGCGCGCGGCATTCCAGGCACCGTTTTTTTCCTCGAGGTAGATGCGCGGTTTATATATCCCGATTTCATCGAAATGCACATTGCCCGCAAACAGCGAAAAGAAGCCGTACTTGAGAACAAGTTTCTCAATCGCGACGAACGTGCTCCTGTTGAATTCCTCCCCGTTGCGGATAAGGATATTGTCGATCTCGAAACCGCCGTAAGGACTGAAACTTTTAACGTTGAGGGAAATCTCGCCGTTCGACATCTCGTTGAAATTCGAGACTATGAGCTTTTCCACCCGGTCGGGGGTCAGATATATTTTAAGACCGATCATGACAATGGTGACCAGGCATACCAGCACCAGGGGAATCCAGATAAAGAGGACCTTTGCCGCGATCAGGGCCACCCGCGCTTTCATCGAGCGCCTTCCCGCTGACGCGGCCGTCCGAGGCCGGGAATCACGCGATTCGGCAGGGCGTGGCCCGGCCGGCAGCCCTTCTTCGCTCTTGACTAGGGGGACGTGTTTCTTTAAACGCTTTCCTTCCCTGGCATCCGAGGAGGGTTTCTTCTTTTTCATCGGGCGGCACCTGTTTCTTGATTTTGGAACCTAGATTATAGATAACAAAATCCCAAGCGCAAGAAAAATTTAAAGCGTGCGAAATGGAGGGAATTCGAGGCCCTGGGACTGCAAATAAAATAAAGTTGCCCGCCCGCGCGGCAAGGAATACACTGCACACGCGCAATAATTGAGGGTGTGAAATTCCGCGTGCGGAATACAGAGGTGAACCATGTGTGATACAATCGTAGCCGTGGGCGCGGCGACTTTTGACGGATCGGTCATACTCGCAAAAAACAGCGACCGTGAACCTAACGAGGCCCAACTCCTGTACCGCGTTCCCGCGGCACGGTTTGCGAAGGGGGAAACGCTCCGCTGCACGTTTCTCACCATTCCGCAGGCGCGCATCACCCAGGAGGTGCTTATTAGCCGTCCCTTCTGGATGTGGGGATGCGAGATAGGCGTCAACGCGTCGGGGGTGGCTATCGGTAACGAGGCGGTGTTCACCAGGGAGCCCTACGCAAAGACCGGTCTCACCGGGATGGACCTGATGCGCCTCGCCCTCGAGCGGACCTCGACCGCCCAGGACGCGCTCGTCCTGATCACCGACCTCATCGCGGAACACGGACAGGGAGGCAATTGCGGGTATCAGCACAAGCTCTTCTACCACAATTCGTTCATCATCGCCGACAAGACCTCCGCCTGGGTGCTCGAGACGGCCGGACGACACTGGGTCGCGAAGAAGGTACGCACGATCGGCAGCATTTCGAACGGAATCACGATCGAGGAAGACTTCGATCTCTCGTCCAAAGGGCTCGAAGATTATGCGCGCGGCAAGGGTTACCTCAAACCGCACGAAAATTTCAGTTTTCGCCGCGCCTTCTCCGATACGCTTATCACCTATTTCAGCCAATGTAAAATTCGGCAGTCTCGCACCCACGAAATGCTCGCCGCGCACGAGGGCGCCATCACGCCCGCGCGCATGATGGGATTCCTGCGTGACCACGGTGCGGATCCCCTCCAACGTCCCCCCCATAAAACGTCAATGGGAACGGTGTGCATGCACGCCTCGTTTGGGCCGCTGCGGGCAAGCCAGTCCACCTCTTCGATGGTCGCGCATTTGAGAAAAGACGTGCCGGTCTACTGGGCGACGGGGACCTCAGGTCCCTGCACCTCCACGTTCGTACCCTATTACCTTGCGGGCCGGGATATCGCGTACCTGGACAGCGAGTGCGGAAAGACCTTCTCGAACAGGGTGCTCTGGTGGCGTCACGAGCTCCTGCACCGGCAGGCCCTGTCGCGCTATTCCGCGTGGCACCGGGAATTAGCCCCGCACCGTGACACGCTCGAAGCTGAGTTTATTTCAAAAGAAGGACCTTCATACAAGAAGCACAGGAAGGCGACCGCGGCGGGAAAAAACGCGCTCATGAAATTTTCGAAGGAATGTTTCGACAAGGCAAACGTCGCGCGGGAGATATGGACCGCGCGCCTTGCGAACTCGGGCGTCGATCGCGGGATACCGCTCCGCTACCGGTACTTCTGGTCCTCCCAGGGAAGGAAGGCCGCAATCCCGCTCTGAGCCCTAACCCCGGTACGCGACGACCTCTATCTCGACCAGCGCCCCCAGGGGAAGCGCCTTTACCGCGTAGGTCGAGCGCGCCGGGAAATCGGCGGAAAAGTATTTCGCGTAGACGGCGTTCACCGAAGGGAAATCGGCGATATCGGTGAGCAATACGGTGGCCTTCACCACGTTGGCGTACCCAACCCCGGCCGCTTCAAGCACCGCGCCGATATTCTTGAGCGCCTGTTCCGCCTGGGACTCGGCCGTGGAACCGGCGAACGCCTTGCTCGCGGGATCGAGCCCCAATTGGCCGGACAGAAATATCAGACCCCCCGCCTCCGTGCCCTGCGAATAGGGCCCGATCGCCGGGGGCGCCGTTACCGAGGTAATGATCTTTTTCATGGAACTCTCCTTTATATCTGCGGGAAGATGTACTGCTTTATCAATTCGAAATTGCGCACAACGGACTTCGCGCCCGTGACCATGTCCATGTGGCCGGGGAGCAGGTACTCGATGTCGAGCCCCGCCATCCTGCCGATGCTTTCCTTCAGCTTCGCGGGATCGCCCCCCGGAAAATCGACGCGCCCTACGCTTTCCTTGAAAATGAGGTCGCCGCAGACGAGGGCTTTTTTCTCCTTCCAGTATATGCACGCGGAGCCGGGCGAGTGACCTGGTGTCTGGAACACTTCGAGATTTACGCCGTTCACGTTCCACACGCCCTCTTCCATGCGCACATCAAACGAGAAGGAAGGAAATTTCATCCCGAACATCGCGAAAAATTCTGGCCCCACCTCGTTCAAAAAGTCGATCTCCTCGACCAGCATGCCGACCGGCAGGCCCTTCTTCATGAAATACTCGCACCCCTCGAAGTGATCCGGATGTGAGTGGGTGCTTACGACCGTCCGCACGTCGTCGGGGGAGATACCGTCCTGGCGCATCGCCTCGAAGCGCAGGTCGAGATGGCGCGCGAGTCCCGGGTCGAACAGGATATTGAGGGGCTCGCCGAAATAATACATGTTGCAGTTGTTCTCGAAAACGCCCTTCCAGATGTAGGCGTAAATGCCCTCGGCAATTTTCATGCGTTCACCACCATTGCTGCGGATTCCATCCCGGTACCGGCCGGCAATGCGTCACTCCGCGATCTTGGAGAAATCCATGAGATCGTTGAAGGGCGCCAGGATGAGCTCGAGCAGCGCGATCCTGTTGTCCCTGACGGCCGTGTCGTCGGTCATGACCATGACCGCGTCGAAAAAGGCGTCGATAATTCCCTTCCCGTCGATCAGGAGGGCGAAAAGGTCGATATACTTTCCTGCCGCGATGAAATCCGCGATGGCCGCCTTTCGTGAATCGAAGAATCCGTGGAGCTTTTTCTCCTCGTCGGCCTGGAGCCTGGTCGCGTCGAATACGCACCGGTACCCGGCGTTCTTCTGCCTGAAGGCGGTTACGATATTGTTCATGCGCTTGAAGCTGAGCAGCATCTGCGCGAATCCCTCGTTGGTCCTGAATTCGTGCAGGCTGCGCGCACGGGCATACAGGTCCAGGTAATCGTAGCACGGTATCGAAAGGCAGGCGTCGATCTCGTCATAACGGAACCCGGCCTCGGTGAAGATTGTATTCGCGCGCGCCGATATGAACTCAAGTATTTTCGGGACCAGGTCGCCGCCGTTTTTGTACCTGCCGGCGGACTGCACCAGGATATCCCTCACGTTAAGGCGCAGCCCGTTCCTGATAATGAGCTCAACGATCGCGTTCGCCTGGCGCCTGAGGGCGTACGGATCAGCCGATCCCTTGGGAATATTGCCCACCGAGTACGAGCCAATAATATTGTCGATCTTCTCCGCGATCGAGAGCGCGGCCGCCACGGGGCTCGCCGGAAGCGGGTCCCCCTGGAAGCGCGGCTTGTAATGCTCGTCGATCGCGTTCGCGACCTCCTCGTCCTCACCGTCCAGCAGGGCGTATATCCGCCCCATCTTACCCTGGAGCGAGGTGAATTCGAACACCATCGCGGTGTTCAGGTCCGCCTTGCAGAGTACCGTGGCCCTGTCGAGCTTCGTTTTCATCGCGGCGTCCATCTTCATCTGGCCGCCGATAAGCCCCGCGATGAACCGGACCCGTTCCACCTTGTCGAAGATCGTACCCAGCTCCTTGTGGAAGAGCACGTTCTTGAGCGATTCAACTTTGGAGAACAGCGTGGTTTTCCTGTCCTCGTCGAAAAAGAAGCGCGCGTCGTTGAAGCGCGCGGTTATGACCCGCTCGTTACCCTTTCTGACGTTATCCGTGGGTGGATTGTTCGATACCACGAGGAAGCTTGAAAGAAGCGTTCCCTTTTTGTCGCGCACGGCGAAATACTTCTGGTGCTCCTTCATTTCCGTGATGAGCACGATATCGGGTATCACCAGGAACTCTTTCAGGAACTCGCAGACGACCACGCAGGGATTTTCGGTGAGGAAGGTGACCGTCTCGATCAGGTCCTCATCGGCGACAAGCGCGCCGCCAAGCCCGGCCGCTGCGGCCTTCAGGGCGCCGCGAATCTCCTCGCGGCGAAGCCCCTGGCTCACGATAACCCCGTTGTCCCGGAGCGTCTTCTCGTAGGAGGCGATGGTCTTGATCTCGACCATGCGGTTGAATTGCACGTAGTGGCCGCGGGTCTTGTTCGACGACGCGATCCCTTCGAGGGAAAACGGGAGTACCATATCATTGAAAAGAACCAGCAGATAGGATATGGGCCGGGGGAACGCGAGCTTTTTATCGCTCCATCGCATCCTCTTGGGAAACGGGATACTCTTCACCACGTGTTCGAGAATCCCCGGGATGATCTCTTCCGTCTTTCCCGAGGGCATCGTCTTTCGTGCGTAGACATACTCGCCCTTCTCGGTGGAAACCTTATACAAATCCTTGAGGCTCACGGCGTTTCCCTTGAGAAACCCGTCGAGCGCCTTCGTGGGATTGCCTGCGCCGTCGTACGCCGCCTTGACCGAGGGGCCCTTAACCTCCACCTCTTCCTCTTTCTGCGCGGATGCCATTCCCTCGACGAGTACGGCGATCCTCCTGGGGGTGGCATACACCACGACAGAATCATGTCCGATACGCCCGGCCGTGAGTTTCGACGCAAATTCCGTTTTTATATATTCTATTGCCGGCGGCAGGTAACCCGCGGGGATTTCCTCGGTTCCCAGTTCGCAGAGAAAATTGAATCCCTTTGACATTGCATTCCTCACACACGTGGACGTTGACCCCTGTATATGCGAACGCCGATGCTGAGCAAGTACTTTTTGAGCGCGGGGGGGCAGATATTACCGACGCGTACGCTTTTACTGGAGAACGCTGAAGGGGTTGGTATTGACGCCGTCTTTTATAAGCTCGAAATGAAGATGCGGTCCGGATGAATAACCCGTGTTGCCGCTCTTGCCCAGGTATTGCCCCTGCCGTACGTACTGCCCTTCGCTCACGATGATGCGCGAGAGATGGCCGTACACCGATTTCCATCCGCCCGGATGCCCGACGATCACCACATAGCCATAGCCGCCCATCCACCCGGCGTAGGTCACCTTGCCGAACTTGGTTGACCGTACCCAGTCATACCCGTTGCAGATGTCGATTCCCTTGTGAAAATCGTACGCCGCGGTGAATGGGTCGTGGCGCCAGCCGTAACCGCTTGCGATCGCGCGGGTCGAGGCCGGCCAGAGAAAACCCGGCACCATGTCCATGGGCTTCGCGTCGGGAACGAATATATCGGACCCCACGGCGAGAAAATCGCTGTTCCTGACGCTGTTCTGCGCAAGGATTCTTTCCACGGGTATGCGGTACATCCGCGCGATCGAGTGGATGTTCTGTCCTTTTTTAACCGTGCAGACGATACCGTCCCTGCTCGGGATTTTCAGGATCGTCCCCTCGGACACCATGTCGTAGGACATCAGGGTATTGTTGCCGCAGATCGTATCCATTGAGACCCCGTAGTCCTTCGCTATCTGCCCTATGGTCTCGCCCTTCTTTACCCTGTGAATGCGAATAGTTACCTCCGCGTTTTCGTCGGGGGCCGAGTAATCCGTTTTATCGGATTGGACCAGCTTCGCTTTGAGCTCCTCGTCTTTAGTGCGGCCGGCATCCGGCGAGGACCACAGGGATGCACCGGCAATGACAAAGCCCGTGACCAGCAGCATCGAAAGGATAAACGCGGGAATGCGGAATTTTAAAAGCGGGTTTGTTTTAAAAAAATTGTAATACACGCGCTTGCGGCCCCGGTAAATAACGACAACCCCGTCAATGGACGAGGATATGGTGAGTCTACCGAGTCGATATGTACTGCTTTGTACCCTTCTCATCAGGCAATCGCGATGGTATGGATTCTACTCCTGTATTCAGAATATCGGAAAGGCAGGGCCTGTTATTTAGCAGACTTGTCCAGTATTTTGTCCGCGCCGCTCGAGTAGGATTCCTCGATGATCTTCTTCACGTCCTTTCGCTGGCCGCCGGTGATCGTGATGTGTCCCTGGGCGATCACGCCGCGCTGGATGGTGAGGGTGGGCGTTACGATATCGCCGAGCACGCGTCCCGTTTCGAGCAGCTTGACCTCGTCGTCGGCCTTGATGTTCCCCACGACGGTGCCCGCGATCACGACCGATTTCGCGTCGATGTTGGTTTTCACCTTGCCGGTCTCACCCACGACAAGCTCCTCGTCGGTCTTGATCTCTCCCTCGAACTTGCCGTCGATCCGCAACGAGCCACTAATGTAAAATTTACCCTCGAAAATCGAACCTTCGCCTATGGTGCTGTTGATATGATCTCCCTTGGATGCCATTATGTATTCCTCGCAGTGAAAGTTGGTACGTGCAGCCCGACGGTCCCCTCCGCATTCGTGAGCGGATTCCACGCACGCCGTTTTATATTCGCCACGCCGAAAATTATTTCAAGGATTTTTTATTCAGGTGCCGATTGCGGGCATGGTTTTATCGGGATTCTTGAGCTTCCCTATCGAAACCAGCGCGAGCCTGGAATTCCCGAAGATCGCGGAACAGACACGGTCGTAATCTTCAAGGTTGATCGCGTTAATCTTCGCGACGATTTCGTCGAATACGAAATCACGCCCGAATATCATCTCGTTCTTGGCAAGCTGGCTCATTCTCACCTCGGTGCTTTCCATGCTCAGCGCGAGATTGCCCTTCATAAAGGTCTTCGCATCGGTCAATTCCTCCTCGCCGATGCCGGTCTTGAGCATGACCCCGCACTCCTTGACGATGAGGTCCAGGGCGCGTTCGTAGCTCTCGGGCGATGTCCCACAGTAGATGCCGAAGACGCCCGCATCGCTGTAGGACGAATGAAAGGAGTAGATCGAGTAGCACAGTCCTTCGCTTTCGCGTATGTTCTGGAAGAGCCTGGAGGACATGCTTCCCCCCAGGATGGTACTCATGGCGTACAGGGCAAAGCGGTCGTCGTCGTTCCGGCGAAGGCCGTCGGTCCCCAGGCAGAAATGCACCTGCTCCAGCTCCCTGGGGAGGTGGCGCCTGTACACGCGGCTCGGGTTGACGAGGTCGGGGGCATTTATCGGACCTGGCGCCGGCACGGGACGCGACCAATGCTTTTCGATACAATCCCGGGCCGATTCGATTTCAAAATTGCCCGCGATCGCGAACACGCAATTGGCGCTGTTGTACTGTGCCTTAAAAAAATCGATGATGCTCCCGCGCGAAATGGCGTTTATATTCTCTTCGGTACCCAGGATCGGGTGGCCCAGCGGGTGCTCCGACAGCATACATTCCATGAATACGTCGTGAATAAGATCATCAGGGGTATCCTCGTACATCCGGATCTCCTCGATGATCACGTTCTTTTCCTTTTCTATTTCTTCCTTATCGAACAGGGAATTGTAGTACATGTCGGCGAGCAGTTCCACCGACATGTCCAGGAAATCGGAAACGACGTTGATATAGTAACAGGTATATTCGCGGTTCGTGGCCGCGTTGTGCTGCCCGCCGACACGGTCCACGATTCGCGCAATGTCCTTGGCGGTGCGATTCCCGGTTCCCTTGAACAGCATGTGCTCTATGAAGTGCGCGTAGCCAACCTCGAGAGCACGCTCATCCCGGGAACCGGTCTTCACCCAAAGACCAACCGACACCGACACCACCCCCGGAATGGATTCCAGGAGCACCGTCATGCCGTTATCCAGCGTATACTTTTTTACCATCCGCGGACTCTATCGCTTCATCGCGTCTTTTCTGCTGAGATCGATGCGCCCCTGCCGGTCGATACCGATCACCTTCACCGTGACCTCGTCGCCCTCGTGAATGACATCGGTAACCTTCTGTACCTTGTTGAAGTCGAGCTTGGAAATATGGACCAGCCCTTCCTTGCCGGGCGAGATCTCCACGAAGGCGCCGTATTCCATCACCTTCTTGACGACACCGGTGTATATCTTCCCGACTTCGACGTCTTCCACGATCGCGCGGATTTTCGCCAGGGCGCGCTCGATCGCATCCGCACCCAGGGCCGATACCGTTACCACGCCGTCGTCTTCTATATTGACGTCCGCGCCGGTTTCTTCCTGAATCGACTTGATGACCTTGCCGCCGGGTCCGATCACCGCGCCGATCTTGTCCTGCGCAACGGTGAGTATCGCGATGCGCGGCGCGTGTCTCGGGAGCTCCTTTGCCGGGGCCGGGAGCACGTCGGCCATCTTTCCCAGTATATGGAGCCTGCCTTCCTTCGCCTGCTGCATCGCCTTGCGCATGATCTCGGGGGTGATTCCCTCGATCTTGATGTCGAGCTGGAACGCCGTGATGCCCGTTCCCGTCCCCGCGACCTTGAAGTCCATGTCGCCCAGGTGATCCTCGATGCCCATTATATCGGAAAGAATGGCGTACTTGTCGCCTTCCATGATGAGACCCATGGCGATGCCCGCCACCGCCGATTTAACCGGCACCCCCGCGTTAAAAAGCGAGAGCGAGCCCGAACAGACCGAGGCCATGGACGAGGAACCGTTCGATTCGAGTATTTCCGATACTATCCGGATGGTATACGGGAAGTCCATCTGTCCGGGAAGCACGTACTCGAGCGCGCGCTCCGCGAGCATGCCGTGCCCGATCTCCCTGCGCCCGGTCCCGCCGGTGCGCCCGGTCTCCCCCACCGAGAAGGGCGGGAAGTTGTAATGGAACATGTATTTCTTGTAACGCTCGCCCTCGATCGCGTCGATTCTCTGCGTATCCGATACACTGCCCAGCGTGATGATGCCCAGGCTCTGCGTTTGGCCCCTGGTAAAAACAGCGGAACCGTGCGCGCGGGGAAGCACGCCAATCTTGATGTCGATGGGACGGATTTCCGTGAGCACGCGGCCGTCGGCGCGTTTCCCTTCGTCCAGGATGCGCGTGCGCATGATTTCCGCGTCGATACCGTCAAGAATGCCGTACGCCTGCTTGATCGATTCCGGGTACTTTTCCTTGAGCTCCGCGGTCGCCTCGTCGACGATGGCCTTAAACCCGGCTTCGCGGTCCTTCTTCTCCTTCACGGAGACGAGGTCATTCACCGCGGAAAAATATTTATCGCGGATCTCCTGTGCAAGCGCCTTGTCGTTCGCCTTGGGAACGTACTGCAAGGGAGCCTTGTTCACCTTCTGCATGAGCTCTACCTGCGCACTGCAGATATTCTCGATATTCTTATGGGCGAATTCGATAGCCTCGAGCAGCGCTTCCTCGGTCACGTTCTTCGACGATCCCTCGATCATCGTGACGGCTTTTTTCGTGCCGGCCACCATGAGATCGATTTCGCTCGATTCCATTTCCTTGAAAGTCGGATTGACCACGAGCGTGCCGTTTACTTTTCCGACGCGCACCGCGCCCACGGGCCCGTGAAAGGGTATGCCCGAAACCGACAGGGCGGCAGACGCCGCGTTGATCGCGAGTACGTCCGTCTGGGTCTGATCATCCGCGGAAAGCACGTAAATGATGATCTGGACCTCGTTCACGAAATCGTCGGGGAAAAGGGGCCGCAGCGGCCGGTCCGTGAGGCGGCTGGTGAGCGTTTCACGATCGCTGGGCCTGCCCTCGCGCTTTATATAACCGCCGGGTATCTTCCCCGCGCTGTAAAATTTTTCCCTGTAATCCACGGTAAGGGGGAAGAAATCCTGGTCTTCCCTTAATTCCCTGGAAACGACCGCCGACGCGAATACCACCGCATCTCCGCACGAAACGGTGACCGCTCCGTCAGCCTGTTTTGCGAGGTACCCGGTACTAAACCCGATCCTGTCCTTTCCAATTTCTACACTTGTATCAACAACACTCATTTTTTCCTCTCATCACTATTCGATTCCCGTTCATCCGGACAGGGTGCGTCGTACACGTTTCAGTGCGCTACCGTCTGAGGCCAAGCGACTCTATCAGGCTCCGGTACTTGTTGAGGTCGGTCTTCTTGAGATAATCGAGAAGCCTGCGCCTCTGGCCGACGAGCTTAAGAAGTCCCCGGCGGGAATGGTGGTCCTTCTTGTGGACCTTGAAATGCTCGGTGAGATGGTTGATGCGCTCCGTAATAAGCGCTATCTGCACATCGGGAGATCCCGTGTCCGTCTCATGCCTTTTGTACTGATCAATCACGACTTTTTTCTCGCGAATCATGTGAATCAACTCCTCCTGCATTATATAATTTCAATGTAACGGCTCATTGAAAACATTCAAGTAGCGTATCGTCCAATTATCGATGTCCATGTCGGCAATAGCAAACAGATTTTTACCGTCATCGCCTATGCAATAAATCGTGCCCGCGCCCCCGCGGATCTCGACGGCCTCGCTCCTGTCGAAGGCGGCCCCGTTCAGGACCTTTCGGCGCGCGTCGGCGCTCACCGCGATGAAGCCGAACGATTCAAGGGCGTCAAAGGGTCCGATTCTGCAGGCCGGCGCTTCGGTGCCGCTTCCGACAATTTCCTGCAAGTCCTCGATCGATGCAGCGTCCTCAACCCTGAAGCGTCCCGATTCGGTCCGGCGGAGATCCTCCAGGAACGCGCCGGTTCCAAGCTTTTCCCCAAGGTCGCGCGCCAGGGAGCGGATATAGGTGCCCTTCGAACACCGCACGTCCAAAACGACGCTCTTGCGTTCCCCGTCCATCGACAGGATATCGATCGAATCGATCCGGATATCCCGCTCCTTAAGCGGAACTTCCTGCCCCATCCGCGCCCGGTCGCTCGCCCTTTTCCCCCGGATCTTGAGCGCCGAGTACAGGGGGGCCCGCTGTTTTATCGACCCCAAAAATACTTTCAGGGCCTCCCCGATCATCCGCTCGTCGATATGGGCTGCGTCCCGGGTTTCAATGACCGCCCCCTCGCCGTCGTCGGTATCGGTAACCGTACCAAGCCTGATCGTCGCCGTATAACGCTTGTCGCTTCCAAGGAAATACTGGGTAAGCCGCGTGGCGGAGCCGGTGCAGATGACAAGCAGCCCCGAGGCCGCCCTGTCGAGAGTGCCGGAGTGCCCTATCTTCCTGGTTCCTAAAAGCCTTCCGGCCTCCTCAATCGCCTTGTACGAAGTAACGCCTTTCCGTTTATCGAAAAGCAGTACCGAATTCTTCCAGTCTATCACTTCACCTTTGAAGGCCAATTCGCCGATATTCTAGTCCTTTTCGTCATCCTGCCCCTCGCCCTCGGGGCCCTTGCGCTCGTCCTGCTTCCTGTTTATTTCGTCTATGAGCCCCACCAGCCGGACCCCTTCCTCAATAGACTTGTCCTGGATGAAATTGACGCGGGGCAGTACCCGCAACTGTATCGCCTTTCCCACGAGGCGCTGGATGAATTTCTTCGCCGATTCAAGCCCGGCCATCGACAGCTTCTGTTCCTTCTCGGTGCCCATGATCGAGATGAACACGTTCGCGACCGAGTAATCCCTGCTCAGCTCGACGCGCGTCACGGTCGCAAATCCGATCCGCGGGTCCTTCACCCCCGTCAAAAGCGTATCGCCTATCACCTGGCGTATGAGCTCTTCAAGCCGTTCCTTCCTGTGCGTGGTCATCTCCCTTCCCTAATCGAGCGTCTTGGTGATTTCCACAGTCTTGTATGCTTCGAAGGTGTCCCCTTCCTTGATGTCATTGAAATTTTCAACCCCGAAACCGCACTCCTGGCCCGCTTCCACCTCGGACACGTCGTCCTTGAACCGTTTGAGCGATTTCATTGTGCCGTCGCATATGACCACGCCATCACGGATAATCCTTATCTTGTTCTTACGCTGCATCTTTCCCGTGAGTACGATCGAACCCGCGATGACCCCCAGCTTGGATATCTTGAACACCTGCCTGACCTCGCCGGTGGCCGTGACCTCTTCTTTTATTTCCGGGGCGAGCATGCCTTCCATTGCGGCCTTGATCGTATCGGTGACCTCGAAGATGATGTTGTAGAACTTGATCGAAACATGTTCGCGCGCGGCAAGCTCGGAAACCTTCGCCGTGGGGCGCACGTGATAGCCTATGATGAGCGCGTTCGACGCGGACGCGAGCATGACGTCGGAATCGTTGATTCCGCCGGCCCCCGCGTGTATCACCTTGACACGCACCTCGCTGGTGGAGAGCTTCTCCAGGGATTCCTTGAGGGCCTGCACCGAGCCGTCCACGTCGCCTTTTATGATGACGCGAAGCTCCTGCACCTCGCCCACCCTGATCATTTCGTTCAGGTCCTCGAGGGTAACCTTACGCACCTTCTTCGCGGCTTCCATGCGCCTCAGGTCCAGCCTCTTCTGCGAGATCTGCTTCGAGTACTTTTCGGAATCGACCATCTGGAACGGATCGCCCGCGGAGGGAAGTCCCGAAAGGCCAAGCACCTCGACGGGGGTCGACGGCCCGGCTTCTTCGACCGCCTGCCCCTGGTCGTTGAACATCGCCCGCACCTTGCCGGAATATATCCCCACCACGAAGGGGTCTCCCACCTTGAGCGTGCCGTTTTGTATGAGTATGGTCGCCACCGGACCCCGCCCCGGGTCAATCCTTGATTCTATTACGGCGCCCTTGGCCATCAGCTTTTCATTGGCCTTAAGCTCGAGCATCTCTGATTGGATGAGAATGAGTTCCAGCAGTTCCTTTATTTTTATTTTCTGCTTTGCGCTCACTTCAGCAAACAGCGTGGTCCCACCCCACTCTTCGGGTACGAGCTCGTAGTTGGCCAGGTCCTGCTTGATCCTGGGAAGGTTGTTGTCGGGAAGATCGATCTTGTTGATCGCGACGATTATCGGCACCTTCGCCGCGCGCGCATGGTTGATCGCTTCGATCGTCTGCGGCATTACGCCGTCGTTAGCCGCGACCACGAGAACCACGATATCGGTCACGCTGGCGCCCCGTGCGCGCATCGTGGTGAATGCCGCGTGGCCGGGGGTATCCAGGAACGTAACCCTCTCCCCATGCACGTCCACCATGTAGGCGCCTATATGCTGCGTGATCCCGCCGAATTCTCCGGCGACCACGTTCGTCTCCCTGATCGCATCCAGAAGCTTGGTCTTGCCGTGGTCGACATGTCCCATCACGGTGACGACGGGGGGACGTTTGTGCCAGCTGTCGGGATTATCCACCTCGTCCTGGCGTATGACGGTTTCTTCGAAGAGCGATACCACCTTGACTTCGGTGCCGTATTCCGAGGCGAGTATGGCAGCGGTTTCCGCGTCGACGACCTGGTTGATGGTCGCCATCATGCCGAGCTTCATCAGCTTCGCGATAAGCTCGCTCGCCTTGACATTCATCTTCTTTGCAAGATCGGAGACGGTGATGCTCTCGGTGATCTCGATATTTTTCGGTGTGACCGCCGCGCGCTCCAGGTCGGAAGGCTGTCGCCCCTGCCCCTTCCGGCGGCGTTGAAAGATGTCCCTCCCGCTTTTTTCCTTCTCCTTTTCCTTGAAGGCCTTGCGCTTCGTGTCCCGCTGCTTGGTTATCTCTTTGGACTTCTTCCTTTTATCCTTTTCCTGTGCCGCGGCTTCGGCTTCCTTGTTCTCACCGGCTGGCTTGGCTCCGGTGCCGTCCGGCCTGCGGTCGCCTGTCGTTCCGCCGGGCCTTCCCGGACCGGGTCTGCCGCCGGCAGGTCGCGGTCCGCTAAACGGACGGGACTGCCCGCCATAGGGGCGCGGGGGGCCGCCTGCGCCCTGGGGCCTTCCGCCCTGTCCCTGTCCGGGGCGCCTGTCCCCGATCGGTCTTCCCTGGGAATCCCTGCGCGGTCCCTGGCCCTGTGACGGCCCGTGTCCCTGCGTGCTGCCGGGGCGTACTTCCCTGGTTTCGCGAACCGGAGGCTTTTTTTCCTCGACTGGTTTCTTTTCCTCAACAGGAGCTTCCTTCTGCCTGCGGGATTCCTCGCCGATCTTTTCCTTCATGAGCTCGCTTGAAACATGGACCTTTCTTTTCAGCTTGATCTTCGCGCCGGAGCGATCCGCGGTCTGCGCGGCCTTCTTTTCAAGAAGCTCCCGGGTTGCCTTCGCCCTATGCTCCTTAATCACCTCGATCTTTTTTTGCACGAGAAAAACGTCCTTCTCGCCCAGGTCGTCGTCCTGACCGGTACACTGGATTCCCAGGTCACGACAAATGGTAATGAGGTCCTCGACCGAGACATGATTTACATTGGCGATATCAAGCGCTTTCATTTAGTACCTTAAATTGCAGTATTAATTGCGTCCACCGGGAACTCGCGACCGCGGTAATACCCGGCCGGTTCCCTTCCGCACAGATCATTCCTGTGCGCCTTCTCCCTTCTCCTTATCTTTCGATTCCTGGGTATCTGCGCCCGTTGCCCCTTCTTCCGCTGCCGGTTCGGTACCTTCGGCAGGTTCTCCTTCGGTCTCCTCGCCTTCCTCGTCGAAGTCGATGGATTCCGCCAGGATGTCCAGTATCTTCTTCGCTGTCTTTTCGCCGATCCCGTCGATCTTGATCAGGTCTTCGTACGAGGTTTCGACGAGGTCTTCCACCGAGAGGATTCCCCCGGCTTCCAGCAGTTTAATCGTGCGCGACTCGAGGCCTGGCAGTTCCTCGAGCGGAGTCTCTTCCACGTCCTTCTGCGCGAAGAGCTGTTCCACCATCGCGCGGGACTCGCTGGAGCTCAGGAATTCACGGTACTGTTCCTCGGTCTTGATGTCTATCTCGAAGCCGCACAGTCGCGTCGCAAGCCGTGCGTTGTGCCCCTGCTTGCCGATTGCGAGCTTGTATTGCTCTTTTTCCACTACGGCGATCACGCCGCCGCTCCTTGTTTCGATGACCTCGCGCACCCGCGCCGGCGTGAGCGAATTTGCCGCCATCGTCCTCCTGTCCTCTACCCATTCCACGATATCGATCTTCTCGCCCTCGAGCTCCCTGACGATCGACTGTATCCGTATGCCCTTCATCCCGACACACGCGCCCACGCTGTCGATGTCGTCCCGCTCGCTCGTTACTGCGACCTTGGTGCGCAGGCCGGGCTCCCGCACGATGTTGGCGATTTTAACCACGCCGTCGTAGACCTCGGGTATTTCCATTTCGAAAAGTCGCTGGATGAACTTCGGGTTCGTCCGCGAGAGGACCACCCCGGGCCCCTTTGTATTCTTCTGCACGGCGAGGACCAGGGCCTTGATCCGCTCCCCGGTTTTGAAATGCTCGAGCGGGGACTGTTCGCGCGCGGGAAGGATTCCCTCGGTTTTTCCAAGGTCAACGAAAATTGCATCCTTGGTTTTACGCTGCAGGTACCCGTTGATGAGGTCCCCTTCCTTGTCCTTGAAATCGTTATAGACGATGTTCTTTTCGGCTTCCTTGATTTTCTGGATGATCACCTGCTTGGCGGTCTGCGCGGCTATTCTTCCGAACGATTCCAGGGGGTTTTCCTCGACCTCGATCTCGTCTCCCAGCCGCACGTCGGGATTGACCCTTTTCGCATCGCCCACGTAGACCTCTTCGGCCCTGTTCCGCGGGGAGTTGACGACCATTTTTCTGGAAACGATTTTCACCGTGTTCCGGTCGCGGTCGAACATCACGCGCACGTTGGTGTTCGATCCGTACTGTTTCTTATACGCTGAGATCATGGCGGAATCTACTATCTCCTCGATCATCTCCCGAGGGATTCCCTTTTCCGTTGCGATCTGGTGCAGCGCTTCAAAGAAGTTGATGCTCATATCCTGTGATCCTCGTCCGAATGGTGTCAGAATTCCAGATGCGCCGATTTGATCGCGCGAAACTCGACCGCCAGCGCTTCCCTCTCATCTTTCAATATAATAGTATCGCCTTCTACCGAGTCTATTCTGCCTTTGAAAAAAATGTGCGCGCCCTGCTCCTCATGGAACACGGCCTTGACGGGCGATCCCTGGAACCGGCGAAACTCGTCGATGCTCCTGACCTCCCTGTTAATCCCCGGGGAAGAAACCTCGGTCGAATAATTGGGAAGCACGCCCGATGCATCGAGTCTCACGGTGAACTCCTTCGTGAACGCCTCGCAATCGGACAGGGATATGCTTTTTAAACTGTCGAGCTTTATAATGATACGGGTGTTGGGCCCCCGGGGGAGCATTTTCGCCTCATATATCATATAGCCCTGATCCCGTGCCACTTCCTGCACGATTTCAAGCACTTGTTCCTTAACCGCGGGATTGTTCATAGCCGGACCGCTGTCTGTATTGAAAAAAGAGAGTGGCTTGAACCACTCTCTCCTTACATGCAGGTAAACACTTAAGGAAATAGGAAAATTGCTTTTCCATGAGCACTATGGGAATAACATCGATTAATTTCAAGAATTTTTTCAACCAGGCCACAAATGGTTGACACAGAAGTCATGGAAAAAAATCTGGCACATCGCCCCGGCGATGTCAGCGGTCAATTTCGGGTCGATTTACGCCTGCCCGCGCACCCAGGCCTTGAGGTCCCAGGGTTCGCATAGCGTCCAAATGTAATCCGCGGTTGAACCCTCCCTGACCGCATGGAGCCCCGTTTCCTCCGCGCGCCTGAAAAATTCGTCGAAGGCCTGCTCCCCGGGAAATTCAACCACGATGAATCGCGAGCGCGGGATCCCGTCGTCACGGAGGCGCCGGACCGGCTTCCAGCCGGATACGAGCACCATGCCGCCCAGACCATAGATGATCTTGCCCGCTTTCAGGTTATAATCCCGGTATGCGTCCTCGTCCGTCACGTTGAAGACATTAAGCGCGTAGATCATAGGGGATTCTCCTGTTCGAACACCTTCATGATCGCTTCAGCCATCACCCGGTATCCATCCACCGTGGGATGGACGAGATCGGATTGAACGAGCTTCCGGAACTCAAGTCCCTCGGCAATTCTATGAATCCAGTGTTCGTGAACCCGCGCTATGGAAAGGTCGTTCTCCCGGGCAATTTCCTCAAGCGCCGCATAAAACCTTTGCGCAAGATCGTTTTCGTCTTTCCTGGAAAGCGCCACGGAGGTCACCAATAGCATCTCGGCATTCGTTTCAGCTTCGATCCTGTTGACAATTAACTGGATGTTGTTCTTGAAACGCTCCACGGGGTACCCGCTGAACGCGTCGTTGAGCGCAAACTGTATGAACACGCAGTCGGGCTTGTACGAAATCACGTCGTCCATCAGCCGGTAATATCCGCCCTCCGCGGTATCCCCGGGAATGCCCTTGTTCACGAACCGGGCCTTGTTGCCCGGGTATTTAACCTTGAGCATCTCCTGGAGGAAGTCGAGGTATCCCTTGCGCGCCATCCAGCCCTGGGTGAGGGAATCCCCCAGCGCGACGATCGTGAGCGCCTCCCCCGTTTCGAGCTTTTCCCTGATATTTTGCAGATGCATGCTTTCGATGAATTCCCGCGTTCGTACTGAAACGAGGCTAGTTCGTAAAGAATCCCCCTGTAAAGTGTTTTTTATCCCGGCCGGAGGTGCTCCCCAGGACCGGTTGTATCGGCGCCCGAGATTTGCTTGACTTTTGCCGCGCGGGTAAAGGATATCCAGATGAAGCACCGTACTTTCATCAACACCAGCGTGCAGAGGGACCCCATGAGCGAGCGCGAATACGATTTCCAGGATATCGAGGCCAGGTGGCAGAAGCGGTGGAGCGACGACCAGGTCTTTCTCGCCACTCGCGACAGCGCCAGGAAAAAATTCTACCTGCTCGAGATGTTCCCCTATCCCTCGGGAAGGCTCCACATGGGTCACGTACGCAATTATACGATCGGGGACGTCGTATCGAGATTTTTAAGGATGAAGGGCTACAACGTCTTCCATCCCATGGGATGGGACTCATTCGGCCTTCCGGCGGAAAACGCCGCGATCAAGAATAACATCCCCCCCGCGCGCTGGACGGCCGACAATATCAGCCACATGAAAATACAGCTCAACCGGATGGGATTTTCCTACGACTGGACGCGCGAGGTGACCACCTTCCACGAGGACTATTACAAGTGGAACCAGTGGATGTTCATCAAGATGCACGAGAAGGGCCTTGCCTACAAGAAGCGCGCCTCCGTCAACTGGTGCCCCAGCTGCAACACCGTGCTCGCGAACGAGCAGGTGGTTGACGGCGCGTGCTGGCGCTGCGATTCCGTGGTCACGCAGAAGGACCTGGAGCAATGGTTTTTCAGGATCACGAAATACGCCGACGACCTCTTGAAAGGCCACGAGGACCTCGCGGGCAAGTGGCCCGAGAGGGTGCTCACCATGCAGAAGAACTGGATCGGCCGCTCGACGGGCCTCCAGGTCAACTTCAAGCTTGAGAGCGGCGAGGACTTTCCCATCTTCACCACCAGGCCCGATACCATCTTCGGCGTGACCTTCATGGTGATCGCCCCCGAGCACCCGCTCCTCGACCGGATTGAAAACCCGGGGGTGCGCGCGTTCATCGCGAAGTTCCGCGCACAGTCCGTCATCGACCGTCTTTCCGACGAAAAGGAGAAGGAGGGCGTCGATACCGGCCTCAAGGTGATCAATCCCTTCAACGGGGACAAGGTGCCTTTATATGTAGGCAACTTCGTGCTCATGGAATACGGGACAGGCGCCATCATGGCCGTGCCGGCGCACGACACGCGCGACTTCGCCTTCGCGAAAAAATTCGGGATCCCGATCAAGGTGGTGATCGACAGGCCGGGCGATCCCCTGGACGCCGCGACGATGACCGACGCATACGTGGACGAGGGTGTGTGCGTGAATTCCGGCCCCTTCAACGGGATAAGGAACGAGGACACGATCGAGAAAATATCGGACTACGCGGAACAGAAGCGCATAGGCAAAAGAGAGATCAATTACCGCATCAAGGACTGGCTCATCTCGCGTCAGCGCTACTGGGGCTGCCCCATACCCGTCATCTACTGCGATGCGTGCGGCCCGGTCCTGGTCCCGGAACAAGACCTACCCGTGGTGCTTCCCACCGACGTGGACTTTCACGGGGACTCGCGCTCGCCGCTTATCACGCTTGACAGCTTCAGGAAAACCAAATGCCCCAAGTGCGGCGGCGATGCCCACCGGGAGACCGATACCATGGACACCTTCGTGGATTCCTCCTGGTATTTCGACAAGTTCACCTGCCCCCATTCGAAGGAAATGTTCGACAAGGCCGAGGTGGACCACTGGATGCCCGTCGATCTCTACATCGGGGGAATCGAACACGCGGTGCTGCATCTTCTCTACGCGCGTTTCTTCACCATGGTCCTGAACGATATGGGGCTCCTGAAATGCAGGGAGCCCTTCACCAGGCTCCTCACTCAGGGGATGGTCATAAAGGACGGCGCGAAGATGAGCAAGTCGAAGGGAAACGTGGTCGACCCCGACGACATCACGAAGGACTACGGCGCCGATACCGTGCGCCTATTCATGCTCTTCGCCTCCCCCCCCGACAAGGATCTGGACTGGTCGGACAAAGGTGTGGAGGGCTGCTACCGGTTCATCGGGCGCGTGTGGCGCCTCCTGGGCCGCCAGCAGGAACTGTACGTGGAAAACGCGAATCCGGACACGCTCGAGCTTGGTCCCGCGATCGCGAAATTCCGCAAAGAAGTCCACCGGACGGTGAAGATCGTCACCAACGACATCGAGGAGCGCATGCAGTACAACACCGCGATCGCGCGCATGATGGAGCTCGTGAACGCATGGTACCAGGTTCCGGAGCCGGAGTGCGCGACGCCGGGCGGAAGGGCCGTCGTGTCCGAGGCCATGGAAATGCTCCTGGGGATGCTCGCCCCGTTCATACCCCACGCTGCCGAGGAGCTCTGGGCGGCGCTCGGCAAGAAAACACTGATCATGAACCAGTCATGGCCTGTCTTCCGCGAGGATCTCGCCGTGCGCGACGAGGTAGAGCTCGTCTTCCAGGTGAACGGAAAGATCCGAGGCAGGGCGACGGCTGGCGCCGATATTACCCGGGCCGAGATGGAGGCGCTCGCCCTGGCCGATGAGCGCGTGAAGGAATTCACCGCGGGCAAACAGGTCGTCAAGATAATCGCGGTGCAGGGAAAGCTCGTCAATATCGTGGTGAGATGACCAGCCCCTTCGCAGGGATCAGCGGATGACGAAGCTGTACACGAAAAGGGCGCCCACGGCAAGCCGCACCCCGGCGTCGAAGTAGATCAGGTGCCGGGACGCCGCCTCGTCCATATCGGCAGTGGTCACCAGGAAGAGCTTTCTTATCTTGTTCGCGTACAGAAGTATGAATGGGCCGGTGAACACCAGCAGCAAACCGAATCCCAGCACGAAGGTGCCCATGGGCGCGCTCCCGTAGCAGGTGAGGGGAAAGCCCACGGCAATCAGGCCGGCCCCGTGCAGGAAAAACAGCCGGTGCGAAACCCACGCCTTCCAGAACGCGAAAAACCTCCCCGGCATCATGAACTCCGAGGTCCCTGTAATTATAAGGACCACGCCGAACAGCAGTATATAGTAACCAAGCATTTCTCGCTCTCCCCCGGGGCATCGATTACATTCATGTTAAGGCGTATTACTGCAAGTAAAAATCCATACCGTCTTCGGCCGCTGTGAAATAATTTTGTATTGACAGGACCGTCTAAAAAAAAGGAAAGTTTGGGGTTTTGGGCAGGATTGGTATTCACGGAGGATCAGATATGACCATTGAAAGAAAAGAGCGGATTCGCTTCGCCAAGATAAATAAGCATTTCGACGTGGAGGAGGTCGCGGTTCCCAACCTCTACCGCGATATATTTCCCTACGATAAAATCTGCAAGATCCCGTTCGACAACCTCATCCTGCCCCTGAACCCGGC
>SCSX01000008.1 GCA_004297825.1 Spirochaetota bacterium | reverse complement strand
GCCGAAACGCCGGCGCACACGATATCCTCACCCCTGGTTCCCGTATCCGCATGACCCTCGACCAGGATACCCAGCGGTATTCCGGCCTTTACGGGCAGGCCCGCGGGGCCGATATTCGTGAGCGCTATCCTGATCACGGATTACTGAAGCGCGACCTCCTGGATCTTGAGCTGGAGAAGCTGTCTCCTGTGTCCAAGGGTCCTGGTATAGTTCTTGCGTTTCTTGAACTTGACGCCGCGCACCTTTTCGCCCTTATGCATACCGAGCACCGCCGCCGTGATCTTGACATTATTCAGGTACGGTGTCCCGATCATCACCTTTTCGCCGTCCACGAGCATGAGCACCCTGTCGAGCTTCATGCCGTCCGCGGCTCCCGCCGGGACCTTGTCGACATCGAGAGTCATGTCCTTTTCAACCTTGTACTGCTTGCCGCCGATTTCAACTATTGCGTACATCGCCTCAACCTTCTCGATAACGTTACGGGGAGTCGCCTCCCCGCTGCTGGACTTTCCAATAATTAGAAAATCCCTGTGTGGGCCCACAAGGACTCGAACCTTGGACCCCCTGATTATGAGTCAGATGCTCTAACCGACTGAGCTATGGGCCCGAAATGTGGACAAATTATTACCTGCTTATGTCGCGGGTCAACAAATATTTATAGGATTGGCTTTTTTTTGATCACTCTTTGTATTCAAGTCTTGCCACGTAGGGCGACTCCGATTGCGCCTGCCCGTAGTAGAACTTCTTCTCGTTGATGTCGACCGCGTCGTTATAGGCCTCGACCACCCCCACGACATGAATGATCGCCGCCACTACGAAAAGGAGCGCCGCCACGATAAGGTCCGATCGCGCCTCCGTCCCCGATGCGCCCCCGAACAGCGAGAGATACAGGTAATAGGCCGAGGCCCCATATCCTACCCCGGTGAGGAGACAGAAGGTGATTCCCTTGAGGTCCTGGCGCAGATACACGTGTCCGCCACCGGGAACGATGAGCGAAAGCATGCATGCGAGCCTGGGGTCCTTCACCTGCAAGCCCGTGCCCGAATCCCTGCGCTCCGGCGCCTTCCCGCCGAACTCGTCGATATACTTGGAGGCGGGCTTTTTGTCGCGCTTTCCCGCCGCTTCTTCCACGGTAAGCTCGTCCGCGGCGCGCAGGGCGGGCGCAAGGTGGAAATCGACAAGCACGATCATGGCGGTGAGCAGGGCGATGGTCCTGATAGCCCTTCCCCTGGTATTCGGGATAGTCTGCCGCTCGCTTCTGGTAATGATCATGTCACACTCCGTGGACTCTCTCGCGTTCTTTCAGGTGAATACTACGGGAATCATGGACAAAAGCAAGAATTTTTCACGAGGCCCGTTTATAAAAACGAGACGCGGTTCCTGCCGTTCGTCTTCGAGTTGTAGAGGGCGCGGTCGGCACGCTCGATGATGCCTTTATTGTCCCTGTCGGCCTCGGGGATGAACTGCGTGACACCCAGCGATATCTTCACGCCCAGCCGAATGTCGCCGCACATGATTTTCGCGTCCTCGATGCTCTTGCGAATCCGCTCCGCGACGACGAGCGCGGACTCCAGGCTGGTCCCGGGGAGTATAACGGCCAGTTCCTCGCCACCGTACCGCGCGGCGACATCGATCTGCCTGACGCTGTTCATCACGATCTGGGCCACGTGTATCAGCACTATGTCGCCGCAGGTATGGCCATAAGTGTCGTTGAATTTCTTGAAATGATCGATATCCATCATGATGAGCGAGAGCGGCGTTTTCTGCCGAACGGCCTTTTCTCTTTCTTCCACGAGCGCGGCCTGGAAAAAGTGGTGTATCTTGAGGCGGGTCATCATGTCCGTGGTGGCCATTTCATAGAGCGACGCGTTCTGGATGGATATTCCCGCGAGCGAGGCGATGTTCAAGAGGTATTCCTTTTCCGATTCCATGAAGGGTGCGTTATTGATGCGCTCCCCCAGGATGATGATCCCGTTGAGCTTTCCCTTGCCCTTGAGCGGAACGATAAGCGTGGGGCGAATGACCATGAGCGTGTTCACCGCCGGGTCGTCCGGGAATATCACGTTAAGCTCTTCCGGGGAATAGCACCGAAAATGGTTCTCGATGTACTTGATGAAGCGGGAATCGGTCGCGATCTCGTATTCCAGCGAATGGTCCAGCTCGAATCCCTTGTAATTGCGATGCAGGATGTAGACGTTTTCATCGATGCCTTTTTTCAGGAAGATACCGGCCTTGAGGAGCCGCATATGTCCCATGCAGGTGAGAAGGATCGATTCTATCAGCACATTCGAGTCGAGGGTGGAATTGAGTCCCTTGCCTATTTCTATGAGCTGCTTGAGATCGTAGATCTTCCGCTCGTACTGCTCGATCTCGACGGGCATCTTTATTTCTATGTCGAACTCTTTCATGTCATCCATCAGGGATTACCCTTCACGCAGCGTTTTATGTGTCGTCCGCTATTCCGCAATTCGGGTCTGGGAAGCGGGCTCCCCGTTCGCGCCTTACCGTTTATGCGAACCTGGCACACGCCTCTTTCAAATCTACCCTGCCGTCGTAGTACGCTTTTCCCACGATGCAGCCTATAAGGCCCATGGGCTCCAGCTCGGCGAGATTCTCAATATCGGTCATCGAGGAAACACCGCCCGAGGCGACCAGCCTGATCCCCGGGACATCCTCCAGGATGCGTCTCATCGCGGCGATATTGGGACCCGAGAGCATGCCGTCGGTGGAGATGTCCGTGTAGATGATCTCATCGAGCCCCGAATTTTTCAACATATTTATAAAATTGAAGGCCTTTACCCCGGACACCGTCTTCCAGCCGTGCACGGCGACCATGGAGTCACGCGCATCGACGCCCGCCACTATATATTTTCCAAATTCCGTGAGCAATTCCCCGAACCCCGGGTCCAGGACGACCGAGCCCATGATTATCCTCCCGATGCCCGCATCCGCATAGCGCCTGATGGCCTGGGCGTTCCTGATGCCGCCCCCGATCTCGAGGGGAACCTTCACCGCGGCCGCCATCCGCACCACCAGCGCGTCGTTCACCGGCTTCCCCTCGAACGCCCCGTCCAGGTCCACTACGTGAATGAGCCTCGCCCCCATGTCCTGGAAGCGGCGCGCCATCTCCACGGGATCGTCGGAATATACGGTCATGCGTTCCGGGTCTCCCTGGATCAGCCGCACGCATTTCCCATTTCGAAGGTCGATGGCGGGAATTACGAGCATACCGCCCCGACGAAGTTTTCGACTATCCTAAGGCCCACCTTCCAGCTTTTTTCAGGGTGGAACTGCGTGGCGACCACGTTGCCTTTCCCCACGATGCAGGGGAACGATACGCCGTAGCGGACCTCGCCCAGTACCCAGGAGGGATCGCCTATCTCGGGGTAGTAGCTGTGGATGAAATAAAAATGCGAACCGTCGGGGACTCCCTTCAGGAACACCGAATCGCGCCTGAGCGCCACATCGTTCCATCCCATGTGCGGGACCTTGAGATCCCCGGCGGGAAAGCGCACGACTTTTCCGGGGATTACGCCCATACCCTCGTGGTGCCCGAATTCCTCGCTTGTGGAAAAAAGAAGCTGGTATCCCAGGCAAATGCCCATGAAATAGCCGCCCCCGCGGATATATTCCAGCAGGGGTTCGAGCCAGCCCATTTCACGCAGGTGCTGCATCGCCATCCCGAACGCTCCGTCCCCCGGCATGATGAGCCCGGCCGAATCCTTTATGGATGCGGGATCGCTCGATACCCGGACGTCCGGGGTGTATTTCTCGATCGCCTTCACCACCGAGCGAAGGTTGCCCATGCCGTAATCGATGACGGTTATCATGCGAGTACATCCTTGGTGGAGGGGACCTGGTCCGCGTAACCCGGATCGATCGAATAGGCACGGTACAGGGCTATCCCCAGGGCCTTGAATATCGCCTCGTGGATGTGGTGGCGGTTTTCGCCATAGTACAGCATGACATGCAGGTTTATCCCGGCGTTATCGGCGAAGGAACGCAGGAACTCAAGGGTGAGCTCTTCGTGGTAGTTCCCGATGTATCCCTTCAGGTCAGGGCCGGTATAGCGGAAATAGCATCGGCCCGATATATCCACGGCGGCGAGGCACAGGGCGTCGTCCATGGGTACCGTCGCCTGGCCGAACCGCACGATCCCGGCCTTGTCGCCCATCGCCTTCCGGAACGCCTTACCCATGCAGATCCCGATATCCTCAACGGAGTGGTGGTCGTCAAGCTCGTTGTCGCCCCTGCATTCAAGGTCGAGAAAGACGTGCCCGTGGCGCGCCATCGCGTTCAGCATGTGGTCGAAGAAGGGCACGCCCGAGCGAACGACCGGCTTGTCCGGGCTTCCGAGCACGAGCTTTACGGTAATATCGGTCTCCGATGTCGAGCGTTTGATTTCGGCTTTACGCATGGTACGCACCTAGTATTCGAAGCCCAGGCTGAATATGATATGCCTGTTGCCGAACGACTTATAATAATATGCCCAGGCGTAGTCAAGCTTTATAATGATGAGCGGGAACAGGGTCAATCGGAACCCAAACCCCACGTCGGACTTGAAATCGCCGAAATTGCCGGTCTCGCTGTCGATGAAGCGGTAGCGCCCGTCCCAGGCCGAACCGAAATCGCTGAAGAGCACCCCCCCAATACCGCCGATCCGGAAGAACAGGGGCCACCCCATCTTGATCCCTTCGATGAAGATGAATCGGAACTCCGTGCTGCAGAGGAAGTAATTATTGCCGCTATATTCGAGAAAGGGGTGCCCGCGCAGGGTGTTGAACCCGCCCAGGAAAAACTTGAAGAACTCGCTGTCTTTGCCCGTTATTTTCCCGGCGCTGCCCCTGAGTGCGAAGGTATAGCGCTTGTAGATGAAGAAATACTTCCTCAGGTCGATGCTGTAGCTCGTGAACTGGAAATCCTGTCCGGTCAGGTTGAAGGCCTGCTCCACCTCGATCTGGCCCCGGAATCCGTCCAGCGGCACCATGTAGCCCCAGAGCACATTGTCGTAGTTCAGCGAGACGGCAAGCTGGTTGAGGTTCGCGAAAACGTCCCTTCTCTCGCTGTCGAGCGAGTAGTCATGCTCATACCTGCTCGATGTGGCGCGCAGGCCGAAGCGGAAGAATTTCGAGAAGGGGTAGCTCGCGACCGCGTATGCCCCGTAGTGATTCACGTAGAGCGTGCTGGCATAGACATTATGAATGAGGTCGTTGACGCTCGAAAGGGTGAATATTCCGTACGGATTGCGCTGCCGGAACATTCCCACGCCGAAGTCCCACCGGTACTTGAGGTAATAATACGCCGCGTCGAAATTTATGTCCGACTGGCTTCCCGAATAGTTAAGATAATCCGTGGTAAGCTCGATCCGGTGGTCGCCCAGGTAGTCCGAAATCCCCATGCGCGCAAACCCGGCGAACCCGTATCCTATAGTGCCCCCTATGCCGAAAAACAGATAATCGGGACTGATCCTGGTCGTGTAATCGTCGAAAATCGCCTGCCCCATAGGAAAATAGGGAGAAGGAAAATCATGGCGGATATACTCCGTGTCGCGCTCGTCCGTCGCGGGTTTGAGCTTCTTCTCGTCGAATTCCTTGACGAAGATGTCGTACCCAAGGTTCTGGTAACCCACGAAGGCGAGCCTGGTTCCGTCCGGATACCAGCGCGGATAAAAAATGCCGCACAGCACGTCGGTGACCTTCGCCTCCTCGCCCGAATCAAGCTTGTACCGGTACGCATTATAAATGCCCGACCTGTTCGAGATAAAGACAATGCTCTTTCCATCCGGCGCGATATCCGCCTGGAGGTCGCTCCCTGCCGACTTCACGAGCACCGTGCGATCTCCGGATGCCATGTCCACGCGATGGATGTCGAAATTGTCGGCGGCCGCGTCACGGCCGTCGCCCCGCGTCGATGAGAACAGCACATGCCGGTTGTCCGGCGAGATGACCGGGTAGCGGTCGGTAAAGGCGTCGCGGGTGACCCGCGTGAGCGCGCGCGATTTAAGATCGAAAATATATATGTCGGTGGAGAGGTTGTCCTGCGCCGAAAACGCGATGAGCGTGCCGTCCCGGGACAGCGAGGGATCCATGACCGCGCGGAAGGGAAGCGCGATCTCGTCGCGGATTCCGCCCTCTTCGGGATCGATGAGAAAGATAACGTCGCGGCCGCCGGACTGCGCGACGAACACAAGCACCTTCCCGTCCCTGGACCAGGACAGGTTGTTCGAGAGCAGGTGCATGCCCTCGAACTTCGCGCTGGTATCCCCCATGAGGACGGTTTTCACCTTCCGCTCCTCTTTTTTCTCGATGGTGACGATCGAGATGGCGGAATAAATATCCATGTTCGTTATGAAGGCGATGCGTTTGCCGTCGGGAGACACCGCCGGGCACACGTTGAACGATGATTCGGTTTTAAGGTGAAACGTGAGCTGCTCGCCCTCCTCCTCGTCGAAAACCTTTCCCTTCACGACCGGGTAATACCGCTTCTTATAGAAGCGAATCCAATCCTGGTTCAGGTCCTCAAGATTTTTCCCCGTCGCGGTCTTGAAGGCTTCGTCGATATCGCCCACATCGCGCACGTCCCTGAAAAGCTCGCCGATTTTCTGCTTTCCGTATTGTTTTTCCAGGAAATAATAGAACGCCTGCCCTTCCTTGTAGAACAGGTACGGGCTGCGCACGTGCATCCTGGTAAGGTCCATGAGCGTAGCGTATTTTTCATTGTAGATGATGTCGCGCATCACCATGTCCGCGGTCTCGTCGTAGCCGATCGAGAGATATTCCGACATCCCCTCCATCATCCACAATGGCATTCCCCCGAATGAAAGCGAGGACATGCGCGCCCCGGACTGGTCGTCGAAAAGCATGTTATATTGGAAGGCGTGGGTCAGCTCGTGGACAAGCACATGGTGAAAATCGGCGTAGGATCCCGTGAAGGGGACCACGACCCGGTTCTTGAACGCCTCGGTGAAACCCCCGGTGCCTTCGCCGATAATTTCGAGAAGGATGTTGTTTTCCTGGAACGCGATATGCGAGGGATAAATGATTACCGGGATTGTCTGCGTCAATTCATGGCGGAGGTAGTCGGCAAGGTGGGCATATCCTTCCTCGGCATACTGCGCGGAGCGCACGGCCAGATCCTCCATGCCGGAGGGATAATACACGTCAAAATGAATCGTTTTCAGGATATTCCACTGAAAGGTGTCCTTGTTGACCTTGTTCTTCCCGAACGGCACCGCCTCCGATGCAAGGAATACGCACAACGCGACAGCCACTATAAAAAAACCGGCCGCACCTTTGCACCGATGTATTCGTCCATATCTCATTTTGAACCAGTTATAATGTAACTCAGCGCTTTATCAATGAAAAGCCGCAGCAGTTCAATTAAAAAATGGAGCGCGGCAATTTTTTGTTGATAGCGGATGGGGCATCCTGTTTATTATCACTGAGCCTGCGATGTTCGCGCTTAGGGACCATAATTTTTGAACCAACACTAGAGAATCTGGGATCTCAAGATTTGCGTGTGTAGGTCATGCTCCTCAAAGAGTAGACCGAGGTACGCGTGCGGGAACCCACCTGTAATAACAGGTTCAAAAGATTCGCCTCCTACACGGCATCGCGGGTTCATTTTATTTTATTAAATCAGTCACCAAAACCGAAGGCGCGGATATATATCCGCGCCTTCGGTTTTGGTGCGTGTATTCCCCGTGCGGCTGTTGCTACTTCGAGTAATCCAATGCCGCGAGCCGGCGATAGGAATTGTAGCGCCATTTCGCGTTCGTCTCGGCCGCCTGGAAAAGCTCGTCCGCCGCTTCGGGAAACTGCTTTTTAAGCGAAGAATATCGGACCTCGCCGGACAGGAAGTCCTGAAATTTTGTCCAGTCCGGTTCCTTGGAATCGAGCGTAAAGGGATTCTTTCCCTCTTTTTCGAGAAGCGGATTGAAGCGGTACGTGGCCCAATACCCGGACTCGACCGCGAGCTTTTCTTCCTTCTGGGATTTTCCCATTCCGTTCCGCAACCCGTGGTTGATGCACGGGGAATACGCGATTACGAGCGAGGGGCCGGGATAGGCCTCCGCTTCCTGTATCGCCCGCAGCGTTTGCATCTGGCTGGCCCCCATCGCGATCTGCGCGACATACACGTAGCCGTAGGACATCGCCATCATGCCCAGGTCCTTTTTACGGATCCTTTTGCCCGCCGCTGCGAATTTGGCAACAGCCGCCGTGGGGGTCGATTTCGAGGACTGGCCGCCGGTGTTCGAGTACACCTCGGTATCGAGCACGAGCAGATTAATGTCTTCACCGCTGGCGATAACGTGATCCAGTCCGCCAAACCCTATATCGTACGCCCAGCCGTCCCCGCCGATAGACCACACCGACTTCTTGATGAGATACTGGCGGAGGCTCAGGATCTCTTTCGCGCTGTTGTCGCTCTCGGCCTCAAGCAGGGGAATAAGGCGCGCGGTTATCTCGATGCTCTTCTGAGCATCGTTTCTGTTTTCAATCCATTCCCCCAGCGCCAGTTTCGTCTCGGGGGATAACCCGCCTTCCAGGAATTTTTTCGTCAGGTCGATGATCCGCTGCTTCATGTGCTCGACGCCCAGGTACATGCCATACCCATATTCCGCGGCATCCTCAAAAAGAGAGCTTGCCCACGAGGGTCCCCGCCCCTTCGCGTTCACGGTATAGGGCGTGGAGGGCGCGGTTCCGCCGTAGATCGAGGAGCATCCCGTGGCATTGGCGATCATCATGCGATCACCGAAAAGCTGGGTCAGGAGTTTGATATACGGCGTTTCACCGCAGCCGGAACACGCGCCCGAAAACTCGAAGAGCGGCTGGGCGAACTGGCTTCCCTTAATGGTGGTCTTCGGCAGTACGGTGTCTTTGTAGGTGACATTATGGTGCATGTGCATCCAGTTATTGGCCTGGTCAAGCTGGCTGTCCAATGGCATCATGACGAGCGCCTTCTCCTTGGCCGGGCAGATATCGGCGCAATTGCCGCACCCTGTACAGTCGAGTACGCTCACCTGGATACGGAATTTGTAGGCATCAAGGTCCTTCCCCTTTCCATCCAGCACCGGAATGCCGCCGGGAAGGCTCGCGGCCTCCTTTGCATCCAGAAGGAACGGGCGGATTACCGCGTGCGGGCACACGTACGAACACTGGTTACACTGTATGCAATTGGCGGGTATCCATTCGGGCACCTTGACCGCGATCCCGCGCTTTTCCAGCGCCGCCGTTCCCTGCGGGAATGTCCCATCCGGGCGGTCAATGAACGCGCTTACGGAAAGCTGGTTTCCCTCCTGGACGTTCATGGGCTCGAACACCTTGTTTACAAAGCTCTTCTTGCCGAATATGTTATTCGACTTCAGAAGGCTGATATTCTTCCATTCGGAGGGTATCTCGATCTTGATTAGTCCTTCGGCTGCGTGCGCGATGGCGTCGATGTTCATCTTGACGACATGCTCGCCCTTAAGGCCGTAGCTCTTCTTTATCGCCTTGTTCATGTACTCGACGGCCTTCTCGTATTCGATGACGCCGGAAAGCTTGAAGAACGCCGCCTGCATGATCGAATTCGTCCTGTTGCCCAGGCCAAGGTCCTCGGCGATTTTCGTCGCGTTGATGACATAGAACTTGATCTCGTAATCCGCCAGGTATTTCTTCATCCGGTCCGGGAGTCGCCGCTTGGTCTCCTCGGCGTCCCAGATGCTGTTAAGGAGGAAGGTTCCCTCGCGATCCAGGCCGTCCAGGACGTCGTACTGGTAGATGTACGACGGCACGTGACACGCCACAAAGCTCGGGTGATGAATGAGGTACGTCGATTTGATCGGATCCTTGCAGAACCGGAGATGCGACACGGTGAGTCCGCCTGATTTCTTCGCGTCATACGCAAAATACGCCTGCGCGTAGAGGCCGGTATTGTCTCCGATGATTTTCATCGAGTTCTTATTCGCACCCACCGTTCCGTCCGCGCCTAAGCCGTAGAACTTCGCGGCGAAGGTGTTCTTGGGCCCAAGGTACCTCTGCTCACCAATGGGCAGCGATCTGAAGGTTACGTCGTCGATAATGCCTACGGTGAAGAAGTTCTTGGGCTCGAACGATTTGAGATTGTCGAACACCGGCAGGAGCCTGCCCGGCGTCACGTCCTTAGAGGAAAGGCCATAGATGCCGCCCACGACGATCGGGCTCTTGTCCGCGGTATAAAAAATTTCCCTTACCTCCCGGTAAAGAGGTCCGCCGTTGGCGCCCGGCTCCTTGGTCCTGTCCAGCACCGCAATACGGCGCACCGTGCTGGGGATGACTTTCATGAAGTATTTCTTCGAGAACGGTCGGTACAGGTGCACCGAGAGCAGGCCCACCTTTTCGCCCTGGCTCACAAGCACGTCGATCACTTCCTTGAGCGTCTCGGTCACCGAGCCCATGGCGACGATGACGTATTCCGCGTCCTTCGCGCCGTAATAATTGAAGGGCAGGTATTCGCGTCCCGTAATATTGCTGATCTCCCGCATGTATCCTTCGACCATGTCGGGGATGGCGTCGTAATACCTGTTCGAGGCCTCGCGCATCTGGAAATAGATGTCCGGGTTCTGCGACGTACCGCGTGTAACCGGATTTTCCGGATTGAGGGCCCTGTGCCTGAATTCCTCGAGCGCGGTATAATCCAGCAGCCCCGCGAGCTGGTTGTAATCGATGACCTCGATTTTCTGGATCTCGTGGGAGGTGCGAAACCCGTCGAAGAAGTGCAGGAACGGGACACGCCCTTTTATGGCCGCGAGATGCGCCACGCTTCCCAGGTCCATCACCTCCTGGACGCTCCCGCTCGCGAGCATCGCAAAACCGGTCTGGCGCACTGCGTAAACGTCGGAATGGTCTCCAAAAATCGAAAGGGCATGGGTGGAGAGCGAACGCGCGGTGACATGAAGGACCGCGGGCAGCAACTCCCCCGACATCTTGTACATGTTGGGGATCATCAGGAGGAGACCCTGGGACGCGGTATAGGTGCTCGACAGGACCCCTGACTGCAGCGCGCCGTGAACGGCCCCCGCCGCTCCCGCCTCGGACTGCAGTTCGACCACACGGATGACATTTCCGAAAATATTCCGCTTCCCGGCGGCCGCCCAGTCGTCAATGTATTCGGCGATGGGTGACGAAGGAGTAATGGGATAAATCGCCGCCACCTCGGTAAACGCGTACGCAACATGCGCCGCGGCCATGTTGCCGTCCATCGATTTCATTTCTTTTTTCGTTTCCGACATGACGCACCCCTTCTATTTTAAAATTTTTTCAGTTCTTTAATAATCCCCGCGCTGACGTACAAGCCCGGGAATGCATGTTTCACACCCCCAGGTTCTGCTCCGCCGGCGCCCCATGTATGTATTCAAAAAGCTGTAGCAATTACTTTAGTAGGGATGATTTAATTCAACATATTTTCAACAATTAACCAGATTAATTCGCAGTGTTCCCTTATGTCACGCCGATTGACCAAATCACCCCATTATATTAATAAATAACATCTTTCCAACAGATAACAAGGAAAAAATTTTCCACACGGAGCCGGAATCCCGCGCGGGATTCCAGTGAGCGCCTGCTCACTGGAGTGCAAAATGATTGACTTTGAAAAATCAACCCGATAGGCTTCTATTGGAATCGCGCATGGAAAAATATTTCAGTCAATCAGCCGATACGCTGATCCCGGGAGAAAACGGGTACGGGCCGTATTATGAAAAGTACCGCGAATTCTGGCAGGGAAATCTGCAGGTAGTGCATGAAATCTCGGAGAAGCTTGAAAAAACGCTTATCAGGCTCGAGGAGAAATACTTCGATTTCGATGAAATCTACGGCACCATAGTTGGCCAACTGGACATCCTTTCTTCCATTTATTCTCATTACAATTCACTGACGGGTCATGAATACATTCTAAGGTTGAAGGCCCTGCTGGAAGACTACAGGAAACGTTATACGCACGAGGGTATTGATTTCAACCTTATGCATTTTCTCCATGCGAAAACGATCGAGTTGCGCGAACAGCAGATAAGCCGCTTCCCACGGCTCGAACATGCCGGCCGCCCGCTGGACCAGCAGGCTTCCGATGCGCGATCGACGGCGAATCCGGACGAGATGCCTTTCCGGTGGATATGTTTCGAGAGGAATGGAAGCTGGTTTATTTCGTCCTACGACACGATGGAGAGAATCGTTTTCAGCGATGCCGATATCATTCCCATGGAGGGAAGCGCCCGATACGGGGTCATGTCCGGGTCCAGTTCAATCCCGGTCACCGATCTCTTCTTTCGGGCTCCCCGGAATTCTGCGCCCCCGGAATCGTATTTAATCCTTCGTGAGAGGGACCACCGGATCGCCCTCGCCGCCACGCGAGTCGGCAGGAAAATCGGCGCGCGGCGGGACTTTCTCCGCGAGCGCATCCAGCCGCGCCGGGAACCGGGTTTTATACGGGGCAGGGTCAGGATTTTTGGTACGATACACCTGTACCTGGATATAGCGCGCCTGGGATGATCGTTAATCGGCCCCTTCTTCCGCGTTATCGCGCCCGACAAAGTACAATGACCGTATCTCGTCCGCGGAGACCCGTCCTTCCCTGAGAATTTCGAGGACGTGCGTGCTGATATCGATGAGACTCGACAGCTGGTGCCTCCGGCAAAGTTCTTCCACGATCAGGGAAAGGTCCGCGCCCTGCGAAAGCTTGAGTATCTCCGCCTTCCGGTACACGGGCTGCTTCCCTGCGCCCTTGTAGAGGTTCGCGAAGACCAGGGGGGCGTCCACGCGGCTTATAATGGCCTGGACGTATTTGCTCCGCGGGTATCTCACCGCGATGGTGCCCTGGGGGTTGTCCGCATTCTTGCTTTTTAAAATGACGGTCACCTCCCCCGGCCAGACGCGATTGAGAAAATCATAATCTTCCTTCGAAAATTCGGCCAGGTTGTCGAGCATTTTAAAATTCGAAATGAGCCGGATATAGCGTTTCTTGGATCGTTTTATCAGTTTGGAGATTCGCGCCTCCATGTCCGGTGACGCTATTCCTGCCGCAGCGTAGATGTTGTCTATAGGAAGAATCGCAATTCCCCCGGAGGCGAGGGTGTGCACGGCCCCCGCGATCACCTCTTCCCCCAGGGATCCGTCTTTTTTTAAATTCTTGATGATAAGAGGCTCGCAGGGTTTAACCAGCATTGCGGCACCGTACCTCGTCGCAATTTATTTTGTCGTTCAGCAGGCGGGACGTGATCACGCCCGCGACATTGTCGTCACAAATCCGAAAATGGGCAAAATGCGCATGCAGGCACTTGATCGCCCCGATGTCCCTAATGCCGGCGATGCCCACATTGAAAACGCTCGCGCGGTCCTCTTCCGGCGCGGTTCCGAAATACCGCTTGTAAAAATTCTTTCGAAGATAGTAGAAGCGCGCGTGGGCGGCTTCCATTTTAGTTCTCAACTCGAGATCCCCGCCAATGAGCGCCGACACCTTTTCGATATACCCTTCCTGCTCCAATTCGTGGATACATTCGTTAAGGAAGGGGCATGTCAGCCAGATGATATTGGTCACCGCCTCGTAACGCACCCCTCCCCGGGTTTCATCGGACGGCAGCGGGTTAAGGAGCATTATACGGGGGAATCCATAATCGCACCGTTCGACGACACCGCCCAGGAAGATATCGTCCCGGCCCAGCTGCCAGCGAATGACCCGCTCATCGCGGGGAGTGCTGGGGAACCGCTCCGGCTTGATTTCGTTCATACAATCTGTAATCTGGTTCGAACTCATAATGCCGCCGGGTCTTCCGGCTTCCTGTGCATCCTGGCAAGAAATAAGAATACCGCCAGGACGGATATCACCACCCAGAGAATCCGCAGGTGGTCCAGGTTCGCGTACGTTCCGTCTTCCTTCGCGTCCCCCGCACGGGCCGCCTGGTCTATCGGACCACCTCTTACGAAAACGATACGCTCTCCCTGTTCTATGAATCCCGCGATGCGCGCCTCCTCGCGGTTCATCTCTCCCTTTCTGTATTTCCCGTAAAGGTTTTTAAGCCGCTGTCCCTCGTCCTTGAGATCGTCTATGCGCTCCACGAGACGGCCCCGCTGGCGGGAAAGCTCCATGCGCATGATGATCCCGCTCTCGCCGAACACGAAAAAGTAGATCGTCGAGAGCGCGAATACGAGTATGAACAGCGTGAGCCTATTTGACTTTAGCAATGCTGTAAAAAACCTCTTTTCCCCCGTATACCGCCATGTCCCCCAGTTCCTCCTCGATGCGCAGGAGCTGGTTGTACTTCGCGATGCGGTCGGTGCGCGACGCGGAGCCCGTCTTAATCTGGCCCGCGTTCATGCCCACCACCAGGTCGGCTATGGTCGTATCCTCGGTCTCGCCGGAGCGGTGCGATACCACGGCCGTATACCCGGCCTTCATTGCCATCTGGATGGCGTCGATCGTCTCGGTGAGGGAGCCTATCTGGTTGACCTTGATGAGGATGGAATTGGCGATGCCCTTCTGTATCCCCATCCTGAGCCGCTCGGTGTTGGTCACGAACAGATCGTCGCCCACGATCTGGATTTTCCCGCCCAGCTTATCCGTCATGAGCTTCCATCCGTCCCAGTCGTCCTGTGCGAGCCCGTCCTCGATGGATATTATCGGGTACGCTTCAACCCACTTGGTATAAAAATCCACCATCTGCGCGCTGTCGCGCTCGCTCTTGTCGCTCTTTGAGAAAATGTACTTCTTTTTTTTATCGTCGTAAAACTCGCTCGAGGCGGGATCCATGGCGATGAAGATGTCCTTGCCGGGTGCGAGGCCCGCTTTCTTGATTGCCTCCATGATGCAATCCAGCGGCTCCTCGTTGGATTTGAGCGACGGCGCGAATCCGCCCTCGTCCCCCACCGCGGTGGAATATCCCTTCGATTTCAACACGCCCTTGAGCGCGTGAAAAACCTCGGTCCCCATGCGCAGCCCCTCGCGGAAGTTCGGGGCCCCCACGGGCATGACCATGAACTCCTGGAGATCCACGTTGGAATCGGCGTGGGATCCACCATTTATGATGTTCATCATGGGAACGGGCAGCTCGCACGCGTTCACCCCGCCCAGGTATCGGTACAGCGGCATGGTGAGCGTCGTCGCGACGGCCTTGGCGCAGGCGAGCGAAACCCCCAGGACGGCGTTGGCGCCCAGCTTCGATTTATTGGGCGTCCCGTCCAGGTCGATCATCGTCTTGTCCACGAGCCGCTGGTCCATCGCGTCCATGTCCATGACCGCGGAATAGATGGTCTCGTTCACGTTTCCCACGGCCTTCTGCACGCCCTTGCCCAGGTAGCGGGCCTTGTCCCCGTCACGGAGCTCGACGGCCTCGTGTTCGCCCGTGGATGCGCCCGAGGGTATGGCGGCGCGGCCTATGGCCCCGGACGAGAGCTGGACTTCGACTTCGATGGTGGGATTCCCCCGGGAATCGAGTATCTCCCGCGCGTGCACATCGGTAATGATCGTCATGGTACTATCTCCTTACACAGTATGGATTATCTGCATTTCACAATGGCAACCCTGCCTGCGGAATTCGTTCCGCGGCAATAGTATTTCATTCATGAATCGGGATTTCGATCAAGCAAATTTTAACATTCCCGGGCGTCGGTGTATCGGCCCCCCCGATAATCTATTGACAGGGCGGGCGGCATATGGTTGAACGCATATCGGCGCCCATCACGGCCCAAGGAGACCGGAATGACCCAGCGACCCTCGTGGGACGAATACTTCATGACCATCGCCTCGGACGTGGCGACCAGGGCGACCTGCATCCGCAGGCAGGTGGGCGCGGTCATCATAAAGGATCGCCGGATACTCACCACGGGCTATAACGGACCCCCGGTGGGAATATCGCACTGTACCCCTGAAACCTGCCTTCGCACGAAATTCAACATCCCCTCGGGGGAGCGCCACGAGATGTGCAGGGGCCTCCACGCCGAGCAGAACGCGATCATCCAGGCGGCCCTCCACGGCGTATCGATCAAGGGCGCGTCCATCTACTGCACGCACCAACCGTGCAGCATCTGTACGAAGATGCTCATAAACAGCGGCATCATGAAGTTCATATTCAGGGACCCGTACAACGACCCGCTCGCCGACGAGATGATCCGGGAGGCCGGCGTGGAGATTTCCGTCTACGCGGGCAGGCGATAACGACGGGGATATGGGCGCCGATACATCCACGGCGTGTTCCGCGCTCAGTCTGTGATCGGCTCCCTTCACCTAAATTATTTCTTGTTCAAATAAATAATAATTGTAAATTTCCGCCGTTACTATTTTGAATAGCACGCGGCCCATAAGCGGCAAGGAATCAATGCCTCACTTGAAAAAAGTAATCTCCGGCGCGGCGGTTTTCCTCCTCGTCCTGTATTTCACCCCCTTGATAGTCGAAGGCCTTCGTCCCTCGACTGCAACCGTGCGGGGTTCCCAATCCGGTTTTAAAACCGCCTGGTCGATAGGCCATGTCATGGCGTATTCCGAGTACGGCGCCGGATACCCGGTCATCCTGGTGCATGGGTTCGGCGAATCCATGCTCGTGTGGGACGCCGCCGTGAAAGCGCTCGGCGACGCGGGATTCACGGTATACGCGGTCGACCTGCTGGGGCACGGTATGAGCGACAAGCCCTACGGGTACCGCTACCGCCTGGAATCCTACGCGGACCAGCTCAGGGATTTCATGGAAGCCCTGAAAATTCCCCGCGCTCACCTCGTCGGCCATTCGATGGGCGGGGCCGTGGTCATGAAATTCGCGTGCATGTACCCCCCCCTGGTCAACCGCATCGCGCTTATCGGGAGCGCGGGCGTCCGCCACGAATCGGGGGGCGCGGTTTTTTCACTGCTACGCGTGCCGCTTCTGGGCGAATTCCTGCTGCTCTTCAATTTCAAGCCCGTTTTAAAGAAGGGCATTCATTCGATCAATTTCAACGGCATGATCGAGATAGGCGACGAATACATCGACCGTTACAGCCTGCCGGCCGCCCTGCGCGGTTTCAATTACATGTTCCTCAATATTCTCCGCAACTTTTCCAGCCCCCTGTGGAGCGCGGAGGACTGCATGGAGGCAATCAAGGCCCCCGCGCTCATCATACATGGGACGGCGGACAGGATTATCCCGATTGCGGCCGCGGAACGCATGCATACAAGGCTTCAAAACTCGATCCTGGTGACCGTGCCGGACGGCCCGCACGGCGTGATGGAGACTCACCCGGGCATCGTGAACGAATCCATTCATCGCTTTTTAAAATAATGCTTTGTTACTACTCAGCTATTATGAAATACATAAAATAATTAGAAGTATTGAATACCCCCTCGCCGCCAGAGGCGGCGAGGGGGTATTTCTGACACTTATTATTTTACGTGCATATATTTAACAAACAGCTGAGTAGTTACGCGAGGGAGACGATAACCATGAAACCAATAGAAATCAGGGACGGCATTTACTGGGTCGGGGGCATAGACTGGGAGCTCAGGAACTTCCACGGATACCTCACCCAGCGCGGCTCCACCTACAATGCGTACCTGGTCCTGGATGAAAAGATAACACTCATCGATACCGTGAAGCACTATCTCTGCGACGAGATGCTGGAGAGGATATCCGCGGTCGCGGACCCGTCCAGGATCGACTGCATTGTTTCAAACCACGTGGAAATGGACCATTCGGGTTCCATTCCGCTCCTGAAAAAGCTCGCCCCGAGGGCGGAGGTGCTCACCTCGGTGAACGGTGAAAAAGGGCTCAGGATGCACTACCGGGAAGACCTGAACCTGCGCGCGGTTAAATCGGGAGAGAGCCTGAAACTGGGGAAACGCAGCCTCCAGTTCATCCACACGCCCATGGTGCACTGGCCCGACAACATGGTCGCCTGGATGCCCGAGGAAAAGATCCTGTTCTCGAACGACGCCTTCGGCCAGCATATCGCGACCTCGGAGCGGTTCGACGACCAGTATCCCGTCAACATCATTATGGAGGAGGCGAAGAAGTATTACGCGAATATCGTGCTCCCCTACTCGGCGCAGGTCAAGAAGGCCCTTGAGGCGGTATCCTCGATCTCCCCGGAGGTGATCGCCCCCAGCCACGGCATCATCTGGAGGTCGAATATCGGCGCGATACTGGAATCATACGGCCGATGGTCGGCCAACGCCACCGAGGACCGTGCCCTGATCATCTATGATACCATGTGGAGCTCGACGCGAAAGATGGCCTACGCGATCCAGCGCGCCTTCGAGAATAAGAATATCAGTACCTGCATGCTCGACCTGAAAAACAATCACATATCGGACATCATGACGGAGGTCCTTACCGCCAAGTACATCTGCGTGGGTTCGCCCACGCTTAACAACAACATGCTCCCCACCGTAGCTGCTTTCCTTACCTATTTCAAAGGACTCGCGCCCAAGGGACGCACGGCGCTCGCGTTCGGCTCCTACGGCTGGGGGGGGCAGAGCATCGAACAGATCGATGCCGTGCTTCGCGACTGCGGATTCACCATGCTCGACAGGATCAAGGTCCAGTACATCCCCGACGAAACCACCCTCCACGAGATAAGCGCGCGGCTGGAAGCCGCTCTTTAGAGTCGGGCTTGCCTGCCGCAAAAAGCCCGACACGCGAACGGAAAAGAGTGTGACATTTTCCGATGAGGTGGGCGTGCATGGGCATACCTTACCCCTGGTTTGGTGTGCGTGCGGGTGTGTGATGATTAACGCGAGGAGGTGCGGCGGAGTATTTTGGTGGGTGAGGCTCTTGTAGGGTGGTTTTTGGTATCTCCCCAGTAGAATTCCCAGCACAGAATGCCCCCTGCGCTCCTCCTGCCGATGGCATAATGGGGGAGCCGAACATAATTATGCCTTTCAGCTGAATCGCGCAGCAGTTCGTGGAGGTAGCGCTTGGTCGCGATCGCTACCAGATAGGAGACCGAGAACCGGCTCAACTTACGGAAATCCGAAGCAAACTCATTCTCGTTCTTCCTGAAGCAAATCGGAAAACAATGCCATCGTTTCCAGGGGTCACGGGGCTGATACTTCACCAAAGTAAACCCTCCCTGAAACCGATCAATATCGCGCAAAACGCGCTTCAGGAGCATAATGACGACCTGCTGGCGGCTTGTTTTCAGCTTTACCGCGGCAAGGGCGATATTCACGTAGACGATGTGGCTCATGTTTATAGAAGTGCGAAGCATTCCGTATCCTCCGGGACAAAGGCGTCCAAAATGGATACGAATGGGGAAAGAAAAATATTAACGGTTTTCCCGGCTATGATCCGGGCGCCCGAAAAATAATTCACACCCGGAAAATGTGCGGAACAATGTAAAATTTTCTTGATGATCTTTAGTATTTTTGATACTATTAAAAAGCTACGATAAAAATAGGAAAGGTTCTTAAAATGAAGCTTGTTATTTCAGACATGTCATGCCAGCATTGCGTTACGCGGATTTCGGATGCCCTCAAGGGAGTCGCGGGCGTCGATACCGTGAACATCACCCTATCGGATAAACTGGTGGAGGTGACGGGGAGCGCCGCCCAGTCGGCGATCCTGGACGCGATAAAGGGGGCCGGATACTCTCCCTCCGTCGTCGATTGATTCGCAGGAACATGGGCGCGCCGCGCGGGTAAAAAAGCCGGACGACCCCATATTCAAATAGCCGTGCAACTACATTCCCTATTACAACGGAGGACTGGATGAAGAAATACAAATGCAGCGTATGCGGATATGTCTACGACCCCGCCGTGGGTGACGCCGATGGCGGGATCAAGCCCGGTACGAAATTCGAGGATATTCCCGCCGACTGGGTCTGCCCGGTATGCGGCGTGGACAAGGGCGCGTTCGAGCCCATGGATTGAAACAAATTTGCAATCGTGCTTCTTAATTTGGCGCCGATTCGCCCGTCGCGCGTAAGAAAACGCCGGACGCGCGGATTATGCCCGGCCGTTTCCTTGCAATTCCGGGCACGTCGCTGTTAAACACAACCTTTCGAAGGAGGACTGATGAAGAGCATCAAGGGTTCGAAAACCGAGAAAAATCTGCTCGCGTCGTTCGCGGGGGAATCCCAGGCGCGCAACCGATACACCTACTTCGCCTCGCAGGCGAAAAAGGAAGGGTATGAGCAGATAGCGGAAATTTTCCAGGAAACCGCCGAGAACGAAAAGGAGCACGCGAAGCGTTTCTTCAAGTTTCTCGAGGGCGGGGAGATGGAGATAGTTGCCGCATTCCCCGCGGGGACGGTCGGCAGCACGATGGAAAACCTCAAGGCCGCGGCGGGCGGCGAAAATATGGAGCACACAAGCATCTATCCCGGGTTCGCGCGCATCGCGGAGGAAGAGGGGTATATGGACGTGGCGTTCATTTTCCGCAAGGTCGCCGAGGTGGAGGCGCACCACGAGAAGCGGTATATCCAACTCATGAAAAACATCCTGGATGGAAAGGTTTTCAAGAAGGACTCGAAGACGCAGTGGAAGTGCCGGAACTGCGGCTATGTCCACGAGGGTGCCGAAGCCCCCGAGGCATGCCCGGCGTGCGCGCACGCAAAGGCGTATTTCGAAATCCTGGCTGAAAACTATTAGGACGCGTCCGTCACCCGTACGGGCATCAAGGCCGCATGCGCGCAGGCGCACGCGGCTTTTTTACGCCTCCACGAAGGCCTGCATGACGCGCTCGACGCTGTCGGCGAGGGCGTCAAGGTCGTAGCCCCCCTCGAGCACGGCGATGATGCGGTCGTCGGCGTAGCCGCGCGCAACGTCCTGGATGAGCTTCGTGAACTTGTAATAGGTCCCTGAGCTCAGCTCGATCGCGGAGAGGGGATCGTCTTTATGCGCGTCGAATCCCGCGGAGATGAAGATCACCTGCGGCGCGAAATCCTCGAGTTCCGGCACAATGAAATCCTCGAATGCCGAAAGGTATTCCTCGTCGCCGCTTCCCATACGCATGGGCAAATTCAGCGTGTAGCCCTTCCCGTTGCCGAATCCCTTCTCGCCCTCCGCGCCCGTCCCCGGGTAGTAGGAATACTGGTGCAGGCTTATGTAATAGATGGAATCGTCGTCCTCAAAGGAGTGCTGGGTGCCGTTGCCGTGGTGAACGTCCCAGTCGACGATCGCAACCCTCTCGATCCCGTATTCCTTCTGGACATAGCGCGCCGATATCGCCACGTTGTTGAAGATGCAGAATCCCGCCGACTGATTCCGCTCGGCATGATGTCCGGGCGGCCGCACCGCGCAGAAGCCGTGCCGCGCCTTCCCTTTCATGATGCAGTCACACATGTTGAGGCACCCCCCTACGGCGTAGAGCGCGACCTCGTACGAGCGCGTGCATACCGAGGTGTCCATCGAGTCGAAATACGATTCACCCCCCTCGATCGTGCGTTTCGCGCGCGCGATATACTCGGGATCGTGTATCATCTCGATGTGCTTAAGGTCGGGAATTTTCTTCTCCACGCGCACGAGCTCGTTGAAATACGGCTGCTTTCTTAAAAGCGTGTCGATGGCGGCCAGGCGTTCGGGGCGCTCGGGATGGCCCCACTCCGTTTTATGCTCAAGGTAAACGGGATCGAACAGGTACGCCGTCTTCGCCATGTCATTCCTCCATCATATCTTTCCAGTAGCGCCGGTAAAAATCGGCCGCGATGTCCGCGTAATTGTACTGGGGAAGCATGCTCCCCGGCCCGTAGGGATAGACGCGCTTCCCCTGCCATTCGACTAGGTCGTCGAACTCCCGGTCGAATCCCCGATTGTAGGCGGTCGAGACAAAGCGTATCCTTTCCTCCGCGTCCATTTCCCGCATGCGCGGTCCGAACCGCCTGTCGAGCAGGTATGCGAAGCACGCCAGGTAGCGCAGCTGCCATTCGTCGTCCCGGAGGCGCGCGACGCGCGCGACGCGCATTTCGCGCGGATCATTCGAGGGAAAGGTCGAAACGGCGGATAGCGAATCGGCGCCCGCCCCGTCGTCCGCCATCGCCCGCTCGAGTTTTTCAACGAACGCCGGTTTCATCTGGAAGCGCCCTACGGAAAAATTCGCGTATTCTTTTCCCAGGTTCACGTAAAAGACGATGAGGCCTCCTGTCTCCATCTTGTCCCGGAGCAGCGAATAGCGCACGAGCTCGGGGAAGACCGCCGGCACGAGCACCCCCGGGTCCTGTCCATACGCGCGCAGCGTCGAAACCAGCCAGGGACGGCGCTCGATCACGTACATGACGGCAGCCTGGTAGTTCCTCCCGAATATCTGCCGGTAGTCCTCGACCGCATGGGGAGCGAACTGGAGCAGGAGGCTGATTATGGCTGTCATCATCATTTTCACTGCACGGAAAACGTGGCACCCGGCTTTTTTACTATCGTGTTCTCATTTTATTTATCAAGCAGAAAACAGGAGAATGGAATTTTCGGTACCCATCCCTTGACATATGCGGAGTTACTGCGCTTCTTAGGCTAAACGGGCACTTGTGAAGGTATCATGAACAAATACGGAATTATCGTCGCGGCATTCATCGTTTTATTAACCGCGTCCGGGCTCTTTTCCAGGGACGTGCTCATTGACCGCGGATTCAGGGACGACAACACCTTTTTCGTGGTTTGCAAAGGTTACCCGAATGCCGCCCTGAAAAACGAAACCGAGCGGTATGAATCGGCGAAAGAGGCCGCGCTTACCAACGCGCAGGTGCTTTCGCAGGAATTCCTGGACGTGAGCGTCGATGTGATCCGCAACGGCATCGTGGAAGATTACCAAAGCGCGAACGACTACGTCGTCATCACGTATGTCATTCAACTGGAAGGAGTGATCAGCGGGCGCCGATAATCGAAAAGCCGCGGACGCGGCCGGCCGTTCATGCATGCGAAAAGGGCGGGATGAATTTCCCGCCCTTTTCGCATGCATGTCGATTTAATATCAAGGAAACTGCGCCCTCGTTAAGGTTAAAGCTTCCTGATATAACCCCGCTTCCCGGAAGTGTGCTCCTTAATGAAGCTGCCCTTCCCCGGCAAAAAGCTCCCAGGCTGGAGGCTTAAAATTTAATGCGACCGGTTCTGCAATCATCCACCCGCCGTATTCGAGCTCGAATGATATATTCTTGGTTTCAGCCAGGTCCTTTGATAAATTAATTCCGAGATTTGTAATACGCGCCGTATCCGGAGGCGGCAGATATCCAGGGAGGCCTTCTTGAAGATCGGGTGCGTTCACTATTTGTTTCAATAGTTCAAATTCAGAGAGCGCACCCGCCTCCATGCTTGAATAAAGAACCCATTGCCTGCTGAACGATTCATTGGTATTAATCGCAAGAAAGACGGCTTGTGAAATCGTATTCTCCGGGTTTGTCATATTGCCAATCAATGACGCGTTAAGATCGCCAAAACTATTTTCCGGTGTTACATAATTGAGCTCCATATGAATATTCGATAAGGAGAATCTGTCATTCATAATGGAGACTGCTTGAGTTAACGAGAGGTCGAAGGAAATATTCGCGATATCTTGGTTGCCATCTGATAGTGTTTGATCAATTCCAGTGATTTCGATATTTTCCTGGGTTAACAGTAACGGAGCCAAAATGGAGCCATGATCGATGCCGGGGAATAGATGGAATATTTCAGATATTGCAGCAAGATTGACCTTTTCACCGTTATGTAATCGCCCGATCCAGTTCTCGATTGTCGCGTTCATGTAGTTTCGCCCCCAGGCCGATTGGTTATCTTTGGCAATTAAGAATAGTAGCCGGAAGATGTGCTGGACTTTATTATATTATTCATTGAGCTGTCCACATCTACTTAATTGAACCGGATAGAGATTTGACCAGTTATAAAATATGCATTATTAATTTCCCATGTATAAAAATAAGTGTGCTCCAATTTAATCATAAAAAATTCTCTAAATCCACATCGCTCGCACGACAGATATTCAATATGTGTAATTTTGCTGACTTTCCATTCGGACAGGTTTCCTTTTGCATCGATTTTAACTCGAAACAGAATAGCATTATCTTCTGCTTTCCATTGACCCTCGTATGATGTCCCGCTATTATACCATATAACTTTAAAAGTACCGTCCGCATTAAACGTAACGAATTCGCTAGGCGTAGATCTCCATTCACCAACTAATATCTGTTGAAGCAAGGTTGCTTTAATTTCTTGTATTTCGCCAAACTCGAAACTTTTTTTTATCAAAACGATATTTTCCAGGGGGTAATTTGTTCCTGCTATTCTATTCTGTGAATAAGTTGCATCATTTAATAATATTGGTGATAGAAGAATAAATGTCACTAAGAGCATAAATGATTTGTACTTAATATAACTCTTGCCCCCGAATTTCGTCGTTTCCATTGTATGACCTCCAACTTAACTATCTATCTTATTTTAATTGTATTTGCATGTAATATTTTGTAAGGTCTTTATAGTCTTCCTATTTCCCAATATCCAATCCACCCTTTATTGAACTATCTGCTACTTGATCATCAAGCAAAACCGTATATACATGACTCACGAAGTCCGTTCGATATGTCTTTATGGTTCCCGTATGATCCATTGCCTGTATGCGATGATCCGGCTGCCTCATCACCCCAATCATTCCCACGCGGTCCTGTTCGGCCACCTGGGCGGCATAATATAATTTGAAGAGTCCAAAAACATTTGCCAAAGTATTACCCACCCCGGCTGAATAATAATGCTCGCCGTCATTGCCTTCAGGCCGATTGGTTATCTTTAGCAATCAACAATAGTACGCAGAATATATGGTGGACTTGAATATTATATTCATTGACTTTATCCTGATCTATTTAATTGAAATTGATACAGATTTGACCAGTTAAAAAATAGGCATTATGAATTTCCCATGTATCAAAATAAGTGTGCTCCAATTTTATCATAAAGGACTCTCTAGATCCACATGATTCACACAACCGATATTCAGTATGTGTAATTTTGCTAACTTTCCATTCGGACAGGTTTCCTTTTGCATCGATTTTAACTCTGAACAGAATAGCATTATCTTCTGCTTTCCATTGCCCCTCGTATGGTGTCCAGCTATTATTCCATCGAACTTTAAAAGTACCGTCCGTTTTAAACGTAACGAACTCGCTAGGTGTAGACCTCCATTCACCAACTAATATCTGTTGAAGTAAGTCTGCTTTAATTTCTTTTATTTCGCCATAGTCAAAGCTGTTTTTTATCAAAACGATATTTTCCAGGGGATAATTTGTTGTTGCTACTCTATTCTGCGAAAAAGTCGCATCATATAATAATATTGGTGCTAGCAGAATAAATGACATGAAGACCTTGAATGACTTATATATAATACAACTCTTACCCCTAGAATTCGTCGTTTCCATTGAATGAGCCTCCAACTGCTACCTTATTTTAATTGTATTTGCAGGTAATATTTTGTAAGGTCTTTATATTTATTAGGTTCCCAAATATACAATCCAGCATCTATTGAACTATCTGCTACTCGATCTCCTGGTAAAACCGTATATACATGACTTACGTAGTCAGTTCGATATGTCTTTATGGTTCCCGTATGATCCATTGCTAGTATGCGATTATCCAGCTGCCTCATCACCCCAATCATTCCCACTCGGTCTTGTTCGGCCACCTGGGCAGTATAATAAAATTTGAAGAGTCCAAAAACATTTGCCAAAGTATTACCCACCCCGGCTGAATAATAATGCTCGCCGTCATTGGGAACGCACTTTTGAATATATTCCTCACTTGGTATCAATTTATATAAAGCCTTGTTCCGAACTTCTTCCGGAAGATTTTCTATAGTTGCCGGATTTAATCCTATGAATTTATCGTTTTCCCTTACCTCTACAAAAAATTCCACGGTTCTTTTATCTTCGGGTGTAATATCGTTAAAATCATCATACGCGTACCAATATTTGACCCCTTCATGAGTAAATATGTAAAATTTCTTTTCCTCCGTACGAACAAGAAATGGGATATAATTATCATCTATTTCATATAAATTCAGATCGATGGCTTCCTGGGAGCTTATCACGCCACCAACGTTTGTCCCCACGCAGTGGATATTATCCTTGATATATCCCAGAATATATAGACCCGTTAGTTGAAATCCGATGCAGTCCAGCCCGATATAAATGGTATTGTAACGACCTTGATCTAGTGGCACTTCCGATAGATATCTTATTCCGCAATCCCCATCCCATTTAAAATGAGTGGCCAATTTAACATCAAGGAAACTGCGCCCTCGCTAAGGTTAAAGCTTCCTGACATAACCCCGCTTCCCGGAAGTGTGCTCCTTAATGAAGCTGCCCTTCCCCGGCAAAAAGCTCCCAGGCTGGAGGCTTAAAATTTGCAAACGCTCCAAAATTACGATTTTTCTGTATATCCAGGCAAAATGGCCTCTGACCGTTTCTCAGATATTAGAAAGCGGTGATGAAAAGTCAATCCATAATCGGTGATGCAAAAAAACGCAGGTTGCCTACGGCCCCCTCTTCATGGACCGGAAATACCCCTTGTAAAGCGAGCACTCCCTCCAAGTCCTGTACCATACCTTTTCCGCAAAACTCGAAAATACCACGGAGGGAAACATGCGCGCGCCGCAGTCGGGGCATTGTTCGGGATTGGTCTCGAACGAATGCTCTATTGCCGCCTTCCATGCCGCGCTCCGGATTTTCCTGAGCTTCTCGCCTGCTCCGTAGGCGTAAATGCCGTAATAGCGGAATTCGGCCGTAAATCCGGTATCCGATTGGTGCTTTCAATCTCCATAGAAGACTTTCACCACCAAGCGTACGCCCGTGCCGTGCGCACCATAGATAAGGGGCGGGACACCGGTCCCGCCCATTCAAATCGTGGCTCGTCTTAAATGATGCTCCGGTAAGTATTTCCCTATTCGACCTCCGCCTGGACCGCCTTGAGAACCTCCGTACCGTCCTGGTTGGTGACCTTGATGTCAAGCTTCGCGCGGCCGCCGCTCATCTCGACGACCTCGCCCGCCGTCTGCACAAAGTCGCCCAGGTGGACCGGCGCGGCGAACCGGCACTTGATCCTCTTGAGCCGCCCGGGGTCCCCCGCCCAGTCCGTGACCGATTTTGCGACGAAGCCAAGCGTGCACAGGCCCTGGAGTATCACACCCCCCAGGCCCACCATTTTCCCGAACTCAGGGTCAATGTGAATGGGATTAAAATCCCCCGACGCGCCCGCGTAATAGAGCGCGCGGTACTTGTCGACCTCTTCCTTTGCGCTGTAGACAGCACCCATTTCCAATTTCGTATTCATCGTTATTTCCTCACCACGAACGTATACATTCCCCTGCAGACGTCTTTCCCAAGTTGATTTTTAGAATTTACTTCGTAGGAAATCACGTCGAGCTTTTCCTTGTTCACGATGTTCACGATCTTGCCGCTGGTGGTGATGGAATCCCCCGCCTTCACGACTTCCATGAACTCAAACTCCTGCTCGCCATGAACCAGCATCCACATGTTGAGATTGAGCTCGGCGTCGAAGAACATGGGCGCGATGACCTGCGCCCCGAACAGTACCGCGAACGTGGGCGGCGCGATCACGCAGCCGTATTTCGATTTCTTCGCAAATTCCTCGTCGATAAAATGCGGGTCCGGGTTCTTGATGCCGTGCGCGAACTCGGCGATCTTGTCCTTGCTTACGTCATAGGTCTTCGTCGGGTACGTCTTGCCGATAAACTTCGTGTCGATTGACATTGTTTTCCTCCTATTTAGCGAATCGCGCGAGTATGTTCCTGGCGATGAGCACACGCTGTATCTCCGAGGTCCCCTCTCCTATCTCGCCGAGCTTCGCGTCGCGATAGAGACGCTCGACGGGGAATTCCTTGATGTAGCCGTAACCACCGTGCACCTGGACGGCGAGGCTCGCGATCTGCGTGGCGGCTTCGCTCGCGAAAAGCTTCGCGCACGAGGCCAGCGTCGCGGACTCCGGATCCTTGACGTCCTTCGCCCATGCCGCCTTGTGGATGAGCAGGCGTGAGATATCGGTCATGATCATCATGTCCGCGAGCTTGAATGAGACCTCTTGGTACCGGTTGATGGGCTTCCCGAAGGCCTTGCGCTCCTTCGAGTACCTGTTCGCGAAGTCCATTGCGGCGACCGCGATCCCCAGGGATACCGTGGCCATGCCGATGCGCCCGAACTCGAGCGTCTGCATCGCCTGTATGAATCCCTTCCCCACCTCGCCGAGCACGGCGCCTTCGGGAACGCGGCACTCCTGCATAATAACCTCGGCCGTGGGTGACCCGCGGAAGCCGAGCTTGTCGAACGGCGTGCTCACGGAATAGCCGGGGGCGTCCTTGCCCACCAGGAACGCGGTGACGCCCGCGCCGGGACCGGCGGCCTTGTCGGTATATGCCATTACGAGCACGACGTCCGCGATGGTCGCGTTCGTGATGAACGTCTTCACGCCGTTGAGCACCCACTCCGCGCCTTTTTTCACGGCGGTGGTCTTTATGGCCGCGGCGTCGGAGCCGGCCTCGGGCTCGGTAAGGCCGAACGCCCCTACGAGGTCGCCGCTCACGATGCCGGGCAGGTATTTCTGCTTCTGCGCGTCGGATCCGAAAAGTTTTATCGGCACCCCGCACAGGCCGCAGCTCGCGCCCGCAGAGAGGAACGAGGACGCGCACGCCCTGGCGACCTCTTCGCCGGCGATCGCCTGTGTCACGAGGTCAAGCGCGGTCCCGCCGTATTTTTCCTCGTGCGCCATCCCGAGAAAGCCCACGGAGGCGAGTTTCCTGATGTTTTCCTTTATAAGCGCGGGCACCTCGTCCTCGTGAGCCCTGTCAAGCATGGGCGCGCGGGGCGCGAGCTCCCTCTGGCAAAAGTTCGCGAAATTCTCACGGACCGAATTCTGTACGTCGGAATAATCGTAGTTCATGCCTGCATTCTCCTTTTCACGCTTAGAAGCTCATGAGACGGGATATGATAAACCGCTGCACCTCGGAGGTGCCGCCGCCTATCTGCGCGAGCTTCGCGTCGCGCAGGTATTTTTCTATCGGGTAATCGTGGATATATCCGTACCCTCCGAAAATCTGGACCCCTTCCGAGGCCGCCTTGATGCCCCAGTCGCCCACGAACGCCTTGGCGATCGAGGTGTGCATGTGGTTGAGGGGTTTGCCGGAATCCTTATCGAACGCCACGCGGTACACCGCCATGCGCGATCCCTCGAGGATGACCTTGATGTCGGCAAGCTTGTGCTGTATCGCCTGGAAGCTCTTTATGGGCTTGTCGAACTGGACGCGGTCGGTCGCGTACTGCCCGCACTGCTCGATCATGAACTGCAGGCCGCCCACGAACGGGGCCAGGAGCGCGCTGCGGTCCCAGGAAAGCGTCTCATGGGTATACATGAATCCCATGCCGACCTCGCCCAGCAGGTTCTCTTCCGGTATCTCGCAATCCTCCAGGAACACCTCGGAGGTTGCCGATGCGCGCACACCCATCTTGTGGAACGGTTTTCCCGTAGAGAAACCCTTTGTTCCCCTTTCGACGATGAACGCGGTGATGCCCTGGTGTTTCTTCGCCCGGTCGATAGTGGCGTACACCACGCACACGTCGCAGACCGGCGCGTTGGTGATGAAGGTCTTGCTGCCGTTGAGCACCCATCGGTCCCCCTTCTTCGTCGCGGTCGTCTGCATGGACGCGGCGTCGGAACCGGCGCCGGGCTCGGTGAGACCCATGGCCCCGATCCATTCACCGCTTGCGAGCCGGGGAATATATTTCTTTCTCTGCGCTTCGTTGCCCCACTTGTGGAGCGTGTCGGCGCACAGATAGGTGTGCGCCCCCAGGGCGAGCAGGTGCCCGCTGTCGACACCCGCGTGTCCCATGGCCTCGCCGGCGAGGCAGCAGGTCACCACGTCGGCGCCCGATCCTCCCAGCTCCTCGGGGAAGGGCAGCCCCAAGAGCCCCATGGATCCGAGCTTTTTCCACACCTCGCGGCTGAACTCCGACTTGAGATCCGCTTCTTCGCACAGCGGGTAGATTTCATTTTTCGCGTACTTATAGACGGTTTCCCTGAACATCAACTGTTCTTCCGTGAACCCGAATTCCATAATCGCCCCCTTCGCCTATTCTTTCGGTTTTATGATCATGCTGATTATCTGCGACTTGATTCTTTCCGTGTACTCCGCGTAATCGAACGCGTTGTTGTCGATCACGTACTGCACTATCGTTCCCTGGATGAGGGAAATGATTATGGACGCGTAGTAGCGCACGTTCATCGCCGCGAACTCGCCCTTTTCGACGCCCTCGGTGAGTATGGCGGCGCACTCGTCGCGGTAGCTCTGGAACAGCTTGATGTTGGCCTGGCGCATCCTCGCGTTATGGTTCACCTGGGTCCAAAAATCGATGAGGACGTAAAAGTATTCCTTCTCCTTCTCGACCAGCCCGAACGCCTGATCCATGAACGCCATGATCTTCTGCCGGCATGAATCGGTCTTCACAAGCTCGCGGTGGAGGTACGACTTGATGTTCGTGTTTATCTCTTTTAAGAGATTCAGGAGCAGGTCCTGCTTGTCCTTGAAATAGTAATGGACCAGCCCGGCCGAAAGCCCCGCCTCCCGCGCGATGTCGCGTATGGTGAAGTTGTAATAGCCCTTCCGGCTGACCACCTTGTACGCCGCCCTCGTGAGCTGCGAGCGCCGCATGCGGCCGATATCGTTCTGCGCGTTTTCCTTCCGGCTCTCGTTCTCGGTTTTGTCCATCACTCGTCTCATATTCCCATCATGTACGCTTTTATTTTGCATCCGCCGCGCGCCGTCACACGATCACAATTCCGCATCGCTCCATGAGGGCGGCATGCTGCGCCAGGTCGCTCGCGCGCACCCAACGCTCTTCCGGCTCCCGCGCGATGCCGGAAGCCTGGAAATCACGCTCATGGTGCGGGGTGGTGCCTCCCATGAGAATCCGCATGCGGTCCGATCCATCCAGCCGCGCCGGGTCGAACGCGATCACCCCCACGTCGTCGAAATGACCCGAACGACCTCCCCCATCCCAGGCGCCGGCAAGATCGCGCACGCGCTCCGGGATCGTTCCGATCTCCCGGGTGAATACCTGGCGCATGAACTCTTCGCCCGACACGCCGGAATTCTTCGCCATGTCGGCCAGCCCGTCCGAACAAAGCACCACCCGTTCCGTTCCGCGCGCGAGGGGGACGCGCTCGATATGGTGAATCGCCGGGCTTCGCCCCGCAAAGTTCATGTTGGGCGCGGTGCAAAACAGGATTTCCCCGGTGTCACGGCAGGCGACATACACGATGCTGTCACCGCCGTGAAGCACCGTAAGCGCGCTCCCGGATCCCGAACTTTCCAGGACGGCGCAGCAGAAGGTCGTCTTGTGATGATAGGGCTGCCCCGCGTACGCGCTGTTCACCGCCGCGAGCCATCCCTCCGGGGAGCCCGGCGTATCGGCCCCCCCGAGCCCCTGGACAAAACGCGCGAGAAGGTCCCTCGAGGCGGACGGGTAGCGTTCGGCGCTGTCGGAAAGCGCGAAGAGCGCCCGGCCGAAGTCGAGGAGCAGGCAGTCGCCGTTCCCGTATCCGCTCGCCACCTTGTCGCTGCCCGTGATGACGAACGCGCACGCCTGTTCGTTTTTCACGAGCGTCCTTGCCGCCGCGTTGATCATGATTTCGCCCGTCGTCATTGTATTGCCATATTTCCGTCAGCCGCCGTTGCGTATCTAATCCACCACCCGGAAATACTGAATGTCCTTGATCGTTCCCTTGCGCTCCGCGGCAAAGACGGGCTCTACGCGCGCGCCGATTTTTACCTTCTTCTCGTCCTCGATGTCGATGTAATGCTGGAACAGCGTGTCGGCGCCGTCGAACTTGATGAAGCCGTAGCCATAGGGAACGGGTTTCTGGTGCCCGGTCTCGGGATCGATGAACGCGAAGCGGAGGATGGTGTAGGTGCCGATATAGCCGCCCGGCCCCACCTCCACAAATTCGCTCATTTCCTGGAAACAGGGACCGCACACCCCGCGGGGCGGAACGTAGACCTTCCCGCATTTGGGACAGCGTATCCCCATGATCTTCTTGTTGTCACGAAGCTCCTTGAAGAACTTGGAACCGTGCATGCCCACGGCGTAATCGAACGGCTGCGCCGCGTCCCCGGACTCTATGACGATATGCTCGTTTTCTGCCATTTCCGCGCTCCTAGTAATTCGGTTTTTTCTTTCCGTGGAGGATCATATCGGTCCACCAGCATCCGCCAAAGCCCGTGCTCACCGCGAAATTCACGTTTGGCACCTGACGCCCCTCGGCATTTCCCATGACCTGCATCGCCGCCTCGGCGCACCGTACCAGGCCGGTCGCGCCTATGGGATTGCAGGAGATCACCCCCCCCGAGGGATTCACCGGGAGCTCGCCGCCCATGTCGGTCGCCCCGCTCCAGATGTACTCCGCGCCCTTCCCCGGCGGGACGATTCCCATGTCCTCGATCCAGATGATCCCCGCGAAGGAATAGGGCTGATACAGCTCTATGACATTAATTTCCTTGCGCGGCTCCCTGATCCCCGCCTTTTTGAATATCTCGCGGGCGGTGCGTTCCATGCTGGTGAGTCTTCCCATGTCGGCGTCACCGATGTAGGCGTACGAGTGCCGGTTACCGGTTCCCCATATCCAGTCGGGATTTTCGCAGAGCTTCTCCGCGCTGTCCTCATTCGCCATAACGACCGCGCACGCGCCGTCGGTGCGGGGGCAGATATCCAGCAGATGTATGGGGTCAGCGAGCATCGGTGACGCCAGCACCTCCTCGATCGAGACCTCCTTGCGAAGCTGCGCGTGCGGGTTGTTGAGCGCGTGCTTCCTGTCGCGCACCGACACCCGCGCGGCATCCCTGTCGGTCGCGCCGTAGCGCGCCATGTACGCCTGCGCCTCCGCGGCCAGGCCCGAGATCGCGCCCGCGAAGACCAGCCGGTCCCAGATGGGATCGAAGGCCGTCGTGATCGCACCCGAGGTGTCCGATTCCGAATTCTTCTCCCACCCGATGACGAGCACCTTGTCGTACATGCCCGAGGCGACCAGGTGGTAGCCCCCGATCGCGATCGTGCACCCCGTCGTGCCGCCCGTGGTTATCTTTAGAACGGGCTTCATGAAACCGCCGGCGCCGTCCACGCTCCAGCAATCCACGTAATTGATCCCCTCGAAGTGGTCCATGTTCCCGATAACGATGGCGTCTATGTCCCCGATGGTGAGCCCCGCGTCCCGGAGCGCGCGCTGGACCGCTTCGTTGATGAGCTCCTGTCCGTTCACGTCGGGCCTGTGACTCTTGTGGAAAGTCTGGCCCGTTCCGACTATCGCAACCCTCTTTGCCATAACGCGCCCCCTACCTGTCCTTGCCGAGAATCCACACGCAGTGCGACTGGCCCGCAAGGCCGTTCACACCGTGGGCGAGGCCTACATGGGCCTTCTTCACCTGGTACGCACCCGCTTCGCCGCGAATCTGCTTCACGACCTCGGCGATCCGATACAGTCCCGCGGCGATCACCGCGTGCCCGCCCAGGAGCCCGCCCGACGCGTTCACCGGCAGCCTCCCCTCGATCCCGAACGCCCCGTCCTCGATGAGCTTCCCGGCGGCACCGTCCGCGCACAGGCCCAGGCCCTCCAGCCACATGAGCTCCTGGTAGCTGAACGCGTCGTACACCTCGGCAAAGTCTATTTGTTTAGCGGGGTCCGATACGCCCGCCATCGCGCAGGCCTGCTTCGCCGCCTTGACGAGCGAATCGGCCCTGGACAGGTCGCGGTCTCCGAAAAAGTACGCGTCCGCGCACATCGCCACGCCCTTGATCCAGACCGGTTTGCCCTTGTACTTTTTCGCCCGGTCCTCGTTCGCGATGATGATCGCGCAGCACCCGTCCGATACGGGTGAACAGTCCAGCTTGTGCAGCGGGTCCGCGATCATCTCCGACTTGAGCACGTCCTCCACCGAAAGCTTCATACCGAGCTGGGCGTTCGGGTTTTTCAGCGCGTTCCCGTGGTTTTTCACCGAAACGGCCGCGAGCTGCCGCGCCGTGGTGCCGGTCCGGTGCATGTACGCGGAGGCCTGCATCGCGCATGCGCCGATCATGTCCAGGCCGAGCGCCCTGTTGTAAATGGGATCGAAGGCCGCGTTGGTGATGAGGCTCGATACGCTCTGCGATCCCTTCGAATGGCCCGTCACGAGGGTCGTGCCGTACGAACCCGAAAGCGACCGCGCGAGCCCGTAAAACGCGCCAAAGGCGCCGTCTCCCTCCACGCATGAAACGTTCTTGTCGTTCGCGCCGCTCGCGTCGCCCACCGCCATGCAGGAGATAGTCCTTCCGTCCCAGAAATCGTTCGAGGTGGTGATCACGTTATCGATGTCGTCGATCGTCATCCCCGCGTCGTCCAGGGCCTTCCTGGTCGCCTCGAAGGCCATGTCGGCGAACGTCATGTCCACCTTCCTGGCCTCTATCTTCGTCATGCCAATGCCGATAATCGCCGCGTTATCCATGTCATTTCTCCTGGCTGGCCGGCTTGAAATATTCTATGTCGAAGATGGTCGCCGTCCTGTTTCCGGCGAACTTCGCCTCGACCCGCATCCCGATCTTCACGTCCTCGGGGCGCACCTGGTCCAGGACGTGAAGGAACCCGGAATCCGCGCCTTCGAGCTTTATAAGGGCGTAGATTACCGGCGCCTTTTTCGACATCGCCGCGAGCTGCCTGCGTACCACGGTGAAGGCCTGGACGACGCCTGCCGTCTTGACCGCCTTCCATTCCATCTCCGTGCCGAAACACAGGGGACACGTCTTGCGGGGCGGCAAGAAGAGCTTCGCGCATTTCGCGCAACGGGTGCCCATGATCGCCTGCTTATCGCGCAGGGTTACGTAGAACGTGCTCGCCGTTTCTCCGGCCCACCAGTGGTAGGGAACACTTATCTTGCTCTTCACTACCAGGGGCTCGACGCCCTTGAAAATGTCTGCCATAGTGAGTTCCTCCTTTTATACCCTCCCCCTTGAGGGGGGTAAAACTCTTATCGTCCTATTATATAACGATGCGGGTCCACGACCTCGCGCAATATCCTGAGCTCCTCCGCGTGCGGCGGGTCGGTGTCGGTGATCTTCTGGGCCCACTTCAGCTCGAAGCCGCAGTTGTCCTGCACGTCCTTGCGGCTGTACCCGGGATTGATCGAGAGCACCGTCATCCACTTCGTCTCGGCGTCGAATCCCATGATCGCCATGTTCGTGATGATGCGGTACGGTCCCGTCCCCAGGGGCAGCCCCGCCTCGTAGCGCGAATTTCCGCCCTGGAGGTAACCCGGCGAGGTGATGAAATCGGGCTTGTCCGTGAAGCGTTTCGCGTCCTGAACAGTCATCATCATCGTGCGCCAGCAGAGGCTCGCCAGGTCGTTCGCCCCGCCGGAACCGGGGAAGCGCACCTTGGGTTTCTGGTGGTCCTTCCCGATCATCGTCGAGTTGATATTCCCGTACATGTCTATCTGCGCCCCGCCCAGGAAGGTGTAGTCCACCATCCCGCGCTGGCACGTCTCCATGATCTCCGGCATCGAGCTCGCCATGATCGCCTTGTGAAAGGTGCGCGAGTCGCCCACCGAGATGGGCATGGACGGCAGGATGGGCGCCACGCCCCCCGCCTCGAACATGATCGTGAGATTGGGGGAGTGCGTCTTCTGCGAGAGCATGGCGGCCGCGCAGGGCGCCCCCGTGCCCACGACCACCGTCGCGCCGTCCTCGAGGTTGCGCGCGGCAACGCATATCATGAGTTCCATCGCATTGTAATCTGCCATTGTCGTCCTCCTTACTGCCTGTCGGTCAAAAGCTCGATCGACCGCAGTTTCATCATCTTCCCGATACCGCCGTTAAGCTCCAGGTATTCGTAGAAGTCCTTCGTCCCGTAGATCTGTTTATCCAGGAACTTCCTGAACTCGTCCGGGTCCTTCTCCACGGTCAGCCATTCCTTGATGTGCGCCTCGTCCGAGAAGTACTCGTAGGGCATGTTGCCCGGGTAGCTCCCGTAGGGCACCTCGATGACGGCGTCCACGCACCAGAACGGGATGAACGTGCACTCCGGGTTCTGCCGGATCTTGTCGGTGGAGATGATGCGCTCCGTGGTCAGCACCACGCGCTTGGCCGCCTTCGCCAGGTCCTGGTCCGAGACCGAGGCCCCGTAGACGCGTGCGTTCCCATAGACATCGCACTCGTGCACGTGGATCGCCGCGAAGTCCGGGTAGAGCGCAGGGTGCGCCGCGAACTTTTTCCCTGTGTACGGGCACTCGATCTCCTTGCCGGCGCTGTACTTGAAGGTATCGGTCCCCATAATGTTGCGCGCCGGCAGAAAGGAAAGCCCCATGGCCGCCGCCTTGAGCCTCCACGAGAGGGTCCCGTTCGTCCACTCAGTGAGCTTGAGCTTCCCGCTCTCGACGTAGCGCCGCGCGGATGCCGACAATCCCCGCGCCTCGAGGCCTATGATGTAGGCCACGTCGCAGCGGTCGATGCATTCCCCGCCGACCAGTATCTGGAAGTCATGGGTAGAGGTATGTCCCGCGAAGCCCAGGTTCTTTTTCTTCTGGCGCACCATTTCGTGCAGTATCGCCGTGGGGATCCTGTTCGCCCCGAACCCGCCTATCGCGACATAGTCGCCGTCCTTGATCATCGTGCGCACCGCTTCCTGCACGGTGGTGAGCTTTGATTTCATCGCCCGGGACTTGTGCCTGAAAAATTCACGCGCATTGTCCGGATCGGGATCGGTGAACAGGGTGTTTATTCCCGACTTGAGATCCATCGTCATATCTGGTCCTCCATAAAATTATCGCCGGTCGAACCGGCCAGGCCTGAGAAGGCGCGAATATATATTCGCGCCTTCTCAGGCCTCATTTTCGGCATACATGCTTTCAATCAGGTCTTTATATAATTCGCCTACCGCCTTTCGCTTCACCTTGAGCGTCGCGGTGAGCTCGCCGGATTCCTTTGAAAATTCGCGCTTCACGATGCGGTATTTCTTGATGGATTCGTATTTCGCGAGGTGACGGTTGCGCTCGGCCACACGCTCGTCCACGATATCCAGGAATTCCCGGTTATCGAGCAGTTCCTCGGGCTTCCCGAACGCGATCTTCCGATCGCTCGCGAGCTTCGCGGCGAGCACGAGGTCGATGTTGCACAGCGCGCTCAGGTATTTCCTGCGCTCGCCTATCACGATGAACTGGGTAAACAGCGGGTCGCTCTTGAAGAGGTTTTCGATATTCTGCGGGGCCACGTTCTTGCCGCCCGAGGTGATGATCAGGTCCTTTTTGCGGTCCGTGATCATGAGAAACCCCTCATCGGTAAATGCGCCTATGTCTCCCGTCATGAAGAATCCGTCGCGCGTGAACGAATCCCTGGTCGCGTCCGGAAGCTTCCAGTATCCCTTGATCACGCACTCTCCCTTGACCAGTATCTCGCCGTCGTCCGCGAGCTTGATCTGGTAACCGGGAAGGGGCTTGCCGACAGTCCCTATCCGGTAATCCGCGAGGTTGCTCATCGTCGCGGGAGCGGTGAGCTCGGTCATGCCGTAGCCCTCCACCACCTGGATTCCCGCCGCGTTGAAGAATTGAATGATTTCCCTGGCCGTGGGCGCCCCCGACGCCGTCATCCATCGTACGCGCCCGCCAAGCGCCATCGCGAGTTTTTTGAAGATCATGCGGTAGGCTATCGCGTAACGGAGGCGCGTCCCCAGGGGAATCGGCCTTTTCGCCTCGCGCAACTCGGAGATGCGCTGACCCACCTTCTGTCCCCAGTAGAACACCTTCTGCTTCCACACCGGCTGCTCCTTCACCTGCATGGTGATGCGCTGAAAGACTTTTTCGCACACGCGCGGCACCGCGAGTATCTCCGTGGGCCGTTTCTCCTGGATATCGGCGACGATCGTGTCCATGCTCTCGGCGTATGACGCGGTGAGTCCCACGTACATTCCGTAAAAATGGCCGGCGATCCTTTCGAACACGTGAGAAAGCGGCAGGAAGGGAACGGTGTTATCGGTATCAAACCCGAACTGAGGCCTGACCGCGTCGAGCGCGAGCATCTGCGCCATAATGTTCTTGTGGGAAATCATCGCGCCCTTGGGCGGTCCCGTGGTGCCCGAGGTGTACACGAAGGTGGCCAGGTCCTCGCGATCGACGCCGTCCGCGAGCTTTTCGAACAGGGCCGGCTCCGCCTCGTGCCTTTTTCCGCCGAGCGCCATGAGATCCTGGAACATCATTACGGACGGTGGCAGCGCGCCGACATCCTCCCCGTCGATGAGCACGGTTTTAACCAGCGCCGGGCAGGTTTTCTGCGCCTCGCACACCTTCCGGTACTGGGCATTGTTTTCGACGATCACGACCCTGGCGTCCGAATGGCCGATAATGTATTCCGCTTCTTCATCGGCGAGCGTCGCGTAGATGGGGACGAGCACGGCGCCGATTCCCAGCGTGCCCATGTCGGTATAGAGCCACTCGAGGCGGTTGTCGCAGATAAGGCAGACCCGGTCGCCCTTGCGTACGCCCAGTTCATGGAGCCCCAGACCCGCCGCGCGCGCATTGCCGTAATACTGGTTCCACGTGGCCTGCTGCCATGCGCCCTTGAGCTTTTTTTCGACCGCGAGCCTGTCGCCGTATTTTTTAACCCTGTTTCTAAAGACCGAGTTAATGGTTTTTTCTTCCATTACGAGTCCTCCGGGATTTTTTCTATTTATCTTTGAACGCCGGTGTGCGCTTTTCGAGAAATGCGTTTATCCCCTCCTCCTTGTCCTCGGATTCTGCGAGCCTCCCGAAAAGTTCCGATTCGAGTTCGAGTCCTTCCCTGAGCGTCATGCGTCCGCCCTCGATGACCGCCTCCACGATTGCGCGCACCGCCAGCTGCCCCTTCGACGCGATCTGTTTCGCGAGCTTTTCGGCTTCATTCATGATATCGGACTGAGGCACTACCCGGCCGACGAGCCCGATCTCTTTCGCCTCGGTCATGTCGATGAATTTCCCGGTGAGCATTATTTCGAGCGCCTTCCCGGCCCCCAGGAGCCTCGCACTCCTCTGCGTTCCGCCAAAACCGGGCATGATGCCGAGCATGATCTCGGGAAGGCCCATCTGCGCCTGGTCGCCCGCGATCCGGATGTGGCACGCCATTGCGAGCTCCATGCCGCCTCCGAGACACAGCCCGTTTATGGCCGCGATCACCGGCTTCCTCGAATTCATTATTAGGTCCATGATTTCATGGGCGCGGGTCGTGAGCCTCCGCCCGTCCTCCGCCCTTTTCACGTTGCGCACCTTGTTCACATCCGCACCCACCACGAAGGTCGTCCCCTCGCCGGTTATGATTACCACCTTCACGCGATCGTCGACCTCGACCTGGCGCATCGAGAACTCAAGCTCCAGCATCGTCTGCTCGTCCAGCGCGTTCATGGGCGGATTATTGATCTTTAATAACGCAATCCCCCTGTCGTTCACTTCATAAACGCACTTGGCCATTTGCTCCACCTCAATTCTCACGCATGCGAGCCCGGCGGTCCGAAGGCGCGAATATATATTCGCGCCTTCGGACCGCCTTCGGGCGTATAAATTTTACCTTTTCCGGAGACCCATGATCGCGCGCGCCTCGTCGGGCGTCGCGACCTCGCGGCCGGCGATCTGGGCGATCTTCACTGCCCACTCGACCTGCTCATAGCTTCCCTTTGCGAGCTCGCCGGTGGGTATGCGGATGTTGTCCTCCAGACCCACGCGCATGTGTCCGCCCGCAAGCGACGACATTGTGATGGCCGGAAACTGGTCCGTGCCGACGCCGCACGTGGTGAAGTTCGCGCCTTCAGGCAGCGCGTGCTTCATGGTCATGAACGCATCCGGCCGGAACGCCTGACCGCCCGCGACCCCCCACACGAAGTTGAAATTGAAGGGCCTGGTGAAGAAACCCTGCTTCGCGATGAGGGCCCAGTTGTCCAGCCCGCCCATGTCGTACAGCTCCATCTCCGGTTTCACGCCGGCCTCTTCCATGGCCTTCCCGAAATCCTGCAGCATGGTGAAGGTGTTCTCAAATACGAAATCGATGAAGACCTTGCCCGACTTGCGGTCGACGAGCGAAAAGTTCATCGTGTTGGTATTGAGCGACGCCATCTCCGGTTTCACGTGGATGATCTGGCTGATACGCTGCTCCGCGGTCTTGCCCATGCCCACGGCGGAGCTCATGTTCACGATGAGGTCCGGGCATTTTTCCCTGATGGCGTCGTGCGTATCCTTGATGCGGCCGTGGTCGTGCGTCGCCATGCCCGAGTCCTCGCGCGCGTGGACGTGGACCATCGCCGCGCCTGCCTTCCAGCATTTGTACGCGTCATCCGCGAACTCCTGGGGTGAATACGGGACGGCCGGGTTCTGATTCTTCATGGTTGCGGCACCCGCAAGGGCCGCGGTGATAATGATTTTTTTCGACATTGCTTTCCTCCTCTCGTCCTGATCAAGCTCTTCTTTTGATTTTGGTACGGCCGCGTGTTCCTGCGCGCGCGGTGCCGGTTCGGAAACCTGAACCTTCGATACCCTGGCGGGCTCAAAATGGTCGATATCGAGTATCGTGCTCGTAGTCGCCTTCGCGAATACGGCCTCGACCCGCATTCCCAGGGTAACCTCCTCCGGCACGATCCCTTCGAGGATATGCGCGAAGGGGCTGTCCGCGCCGTCAAGCTTGACGAGCGCGAGAATGAACGGCGCCTTCCTGGGCAGGTGCTTGTCGTCGTAGCGGATCACGGTGAAATTCGTGACCTCGCCCGTGTTCCTGAGCTCCACCCAGTTTTCGCGTATATCCGTCATGTCGATCTCGCACGTCTGCCGCGGCGGCACGTACACCTTGTTGCAGACCGGGCACTTGACTCCCATGATCTTCTTCTCGTCCCGCAGCGTGGTGATGAACTTGCTCCCCATCCTGCCGGCAAAGTAGGTGTAGGGGAGTGCGAGTTTCCCATCAACGACGAAGCAATCCTTACGATCGAAATCCAGACTCATTGCTCCCCTCCTCACTCGTCTATTTCGAAATACTTGATGTCGTGAATGCTACCCGTGCGCGTCTCGTTCCAGACGGGGCGCACGCGGGTACCCGAAACCTCGTTATTGCCGCCCTTGATCCGGTCGATCTGGTCGCGCCGTATCAGGTGCGCGAAGGTGTCGTTGCCGATACAGCCGTCCAGCAGTATGTTGCCCATGCCGTACGGCGTGTCGCGGGTCTCGCCCGTGAGCGGGTCCGGGGAGGCGTAGTACACGTATTCCATGAACCGAACCTGCCCCTTGGGTCCCACGGTGACCCATTCCGTCGCGGGGACGCGGCATTCCGCGCACACCTCGCGCGCGGGCAGATGCACCCTTCCGCACCGGGGACACTTGTTCGTGAAAATTTTCTTTTCCTTGAGCGCGTTGAGAAACTTGCCCATGACGGGACCCGTCGAAAACTTCTGGTTCACCGATATGGTCCTCTTGAGCATGATGAGCTCCTGCTCCGGCGCCGCCCACGTGGGCGTGTACTTCGCGAAGATCTGGCCCAGCCTGAGCGCCAGGCTCGTGTCCCCCACGATCGCCGCCTTGCCCTCCGCGAGGAGACTCATGGCGTCGATCTTGCCCATCATCACGCGCACCCAGTCGGACGCCGCGACTTCGAGCCGTACGGTGGGTTTGCCCTCGATGGTGTTCTTAAGCGCGCACTTCCCGTCCTTGATGACCGCGGTCCACTGGCCCCCCGCATCGCCTTTTAGATCGTACGCGATCGCCGCTTCCAAGCCCTCGCAGTTCTGGGGCTGAAAACGCGATACGATCGTCCCGAACATGTCCAGGATGTAATCCTTATCCATATACTCCTTCCTGGGCGGCGAAAACTTGCGGAACATCTTCGCCGTTTTCCCGAAGTCGGAAAGGCTCCCTTCGACTTTCACCTTGCCGGAGGTGAAGGCGCCCGCGCCGTCGACCTTCCCGGTATTGACGCCCACGAATGTCTCGCCGTCCGCGAGCATGATCGCCGCACACCCCGCGAGGTCATCGGTCTTATCGATGTCCATCGCGTTGTTCTTGACCGTCAGCCGCCACCTGCCCTCGCCCTTGATGTCATAGCCGAACGAGGCATTGACGTCCCTGGCGCCCTCGGGCCGGAAGCGTTCCTTCATGGTGTTGAATATATCTTCAACCTTCATACCCCAATATTCAGCCATTGTGCGCCTCCTGCCAGTTAAGCTCCTTTTCAAGCATCATGAGCACCGTCCACATCGTCCCGCCAAACCCGGACGCCAGCGCGTGATTCACGGGCGTGGGAATCTGGTGCGCGCCCGCGTCGCCGCGGACCTGCAGCGCGGCTTCCGCCACGCGCACGAGCGCCGTGGCGCCAATCGGGTTGGAGCCGATCACGCCGCCGGAGGGATTGACCGGGATCTTCCCGCCAATCATAATTTCCTTGTTTTCAACGAGCTTCAGGTGCTCATCGCCCTTCAACATGAAGAAGTCGCGCAGCCAGTCGACCGCCCACCAGGACGCCGGGTCGTACATCTCGAATACGTCGAAATAATCGACCGGGCTCGTGACGCCATTGCGCGTGTAGAGCTGCTCGGCCGCGAACCGGTGCGTCGCCGGGAAGGGGTTCCTGTCGTCGTAGCCGAACATGACGAACACCTCCTCGCGGTGAACGGTGATATGGTCGCGCACCCAGACGGGCTTCTTAGAGAGCTCCTTCGCCTTCTTTTCACAGGCAAAGATCACGCAGCATGCACCGTCCGACTGGGAGCACATCTCAATGAGCTTGAGATCACCCACGAGCCTGGGCGAGGTCTTGATGAGGTCGTCGATCTGCTCGAACTCGAGTCCAAACGCGCGGTGGGCGTTCGGGTTGAGTCCCGCGTGCTTGTCCATGATGATGCGGTACATGAGCGAGGCGCGCTTGGCGCGTTCCTCGCCGAATTCCTTTATGACGTCGTACGCCTTGGTGCCCGTGAGGGCGCCCGTCTGCAGATGGCGGAACCAGAGCGGGTCGGCCATGTTGGTGATGCCGCCCGTCGTGTGACCCTCCTGGAGCTTCTCGAAGCCGATCGCCATGACGATGTCGTACATCCCCGAGGCCACGAGGTTGTCCGCAGCGCAGGCGACCGTCGCGCCCACGGTGCCTCCCGTGGTAATGCGTATGCAGTCCTTCCCGTACGCGCCGGTTCCCAGCGTATGCCAGAGGTCAGGCTGGTGGACCATTTCAAAGAGCTCCATGTTTCCGTGAACTATGCAGTCCACGTCCTTCATCGTGAGGCCCGCATCCTTGAGCGCAGCGATCACCGCCTCGTGGATCATTTCGGGCTGGTTGACGTCCTCGCGATGACTGGAATACTTGGTCTGGCCTATCCCGATAATGCCTACATTCCTGTTCTTCTTCCTGTGTGCCATTGCCATGCCTCCTCACGCTTCCAGTATGACGACGGCTTGGTGCTGACCGGCCCCGCCGTATGCGGCCTGCGCAAGGGCCTTTTTCGCCCCCTTCACCTGCCGGTCACCGGCCTCGCCGCGCAGTTGCAGCACGCATTCGATCGCCCGCGCGGCGCCGCCCAGGAGGAGGGGATTTCCGTTCAACTGGCCGCCCGAAAGGTTCACGTTATACTTTTCCATTCCGCCCTCGTCGATCCAGGCGCCGCCCTTGCCCTCATCGGCGATCCCCACACCCTCGGCCCACATGGGAAGCTGGTACGCGGCGTGATCCGAAAGTTCGAAAATATCGATCTCCCTGCGCGGGTCTTTCACCCCCGCCTTCTCGTACGCGCGCTTCGCGGCGTTCTTGAGCGAGAAATTCGAGGTGAGGTCGCGGTCGCCCAGGAAATAGCTGTCCATGCAGCTCCCGTACCCGCTTACCCACACGGGCTTCTTCGTGAACTCCTTCACGCGCTCCTCGCAGCAGAGCAGCATCCCGAAGGCCCAGTCGGTATCGGGATAGTAGTGCATCTCGCGCATCGGATCCGCGAGCATGGGCGAATTCATTACTTCGTTTTCGTCCACGAGTGCGCATTCGCGCGCATAGGGGTTCCTTCGGGCGTTCTTTCGCGAGCGCACCACGACCTTTGCAAGATGCGCATCGGTCACGCCCGACTTTTGCATGTAGGCGCGCGCCTGCAGCGCGTCCGCGTTCACGAAATCCATCCCCAGCGGCCTGCAGAAAAACGGGTCGTACGCGAGGTTCATGACCATTTTCTTGCTCTCGCCCTGGGATTCCTTGCAGTGCCCCATGAACAGCACCACGTCGTCGTGCCCGGCAAGAATGCTCGCCATCGCGTACCCGAGGCCGTTGATGCTTTCCTGGGCCATCTTCTCCTCGCCGCGGAACTGGGCGCCCACCACGTCGGTGACGCCGTTGTTGGAAATCGTCCGCGCGTCGAACACGTCGTCAGAACAGGTGATGACGGTCCTGATCCCCTTCTCCATGTCGAAGTTGACCTTGGTCTGCCCCATGATGGACTCGAAACACTCATGCAGCATGTTTTGAAACCGCAGATGCCAGTAATTCGGGTCGTTTTTAATCTGCGCCACGGCGCAGACCGCCACTCTTTTGCCCATTATCATCCTCCTGGAATGTGATCAGCCGATAAAAGATCACCTCACATCCTCCTTGAAAAAGTTTATCGGTACACGGGGTACCGGCTTTCTCTCCCGAACCGCCGGCCCGGCGCGCCGGATCGCGTCATATGTAGCAATTCCAGAATTCGCCGCGCTTGACCGCGCGGATTATCGAATCCTTGTCCCTCGCCGTATCGAGCTCTATCCATCCCCTGCCTATTCCCACGCTGCCGTGCGCATCGTCGGAGGCGATCTTAGGATAGCGGATGGGCAGATTCTCGAAGGTCTCGTCGCGGAAACCCTTCGAGGTGATCTCCACCGCGTCGATCGGGAACATGCGCTCCAGCTCCGCGAGACGCTCCAGTACCTGCGCGGGCGAAAGGTCGTATTCCCCGATATGGTTGAAGATGTGCAGCAACTCGCTCGTCCCCTCGATCCTGTTAACGTGGATGTAGCCCTTCACGAACACCGTGAGCTCGACCCCGGTGAAGATGATCATGTCCGTCTCGACCTCGTCGTACATGTCCCGGTAGAAGGGCTTCAACAGGTAGTCGTGATCGGTGAAGGCGATGAAATCGTACCCCAGGTACTCGTACGCCCTGGCGACCTCCCGCGGGCTCATTTTTCCGTCGGAGCAGGTCGTGTGCGTGTGGAGACAGCCCTTCATCAGCATGCCGTCCACCGATCCCTGCGCGTTTTTAGGGATCCCGTGCGGGGAGCGCTCGCCGGCGTCCCCGGATCAGCCGACAAGATTGGACAACCGACCAAAACGTGTTCAAAAAAAATATTTAGCCGCTTTTCGTTATTATGTAGCACGCTGCCTGATATCACCCCGGTCATCCCTGTTCACTTTTCCTCAGGCACAGTGCCGCCGGACAGCGATTCTGCGCGCCGCCAATTCCGTCCCGGTGCTTAGTCGCTTGTCCAGTTAATTGATTATTTGACCAATCAATCGAATCCATTTCACCTCAACAAATTGGCGCGTCAACCAAAATAATTAGCGTCGATAAAAAAGATGAACGGACGGTCAATTTATAAATTCTTTACACCCGGCCGTATACGTGATATGCTCCGTATACAACTATGAAATGATTTCGGGAGCGGGCAAATGAAACAGGGAATGGGCGGTCACAGCAGGAGGGGATTTCTCGTCAGGGCGTGCGCCGTCGTCGCGGGCATGCTGCTCGGCGGGTATGTACGTCCGCCGGCGCGCGCGGTGTGGGCGGCACGGGAGAACGGTTCCACCATAGCGGTAATTAAGGGCAACGATCTATCGGCCGCCGTGATCAACCGCATGGTCGATGAAGGCTTCGAGGCCCTGGGCGGCGTGGGGCGCTTCATCAAGCCCGACATGAACGTCGTGATCAAGCCCAATATCGGGTGGAACTCGCCGCCCGAGAGGGCGCACAACACCAACCCCGACCTCGTCGAAGCGGTCGCCCGCCTTTGCATCGCGCAGGGAGCCCGCGTGAAGATATTCGACAGGAGCGTCAACACGCCGCAACTGTGTTATCGGCGCAGCGGTATCGCCCAGGCCGCGAAGAACGCGGGCGCGGATATTTCGTACATGGACGACAACAAGTACTTCAAGCTCGCCGTGCCGTCGGGCCTGGTCTACAAATCGCTTCCCGTATACGGCGACATCATGGACGCCGATTTCCTCATCAACATGCCCATCGCCAAGCACCACGGCTCCTCGACGCTCACCCTGTCGATGAAAAACCTGATGGGGGTCCTGGGCGGGGAACGCGGCCTCTACCACTGGGACCTTCATCCCGCGATCGTCGATTTCAACAAGGCGGTGAAGAGCGACCTCGTCATACTCGACGCGACCCGCATTCTCACCGCGCACGGCCCCAACGGCGGGGAGGCCGCCGACATCCGCGAGACGAAGACCATCGTCATGGGCACCAACCCCGTGACCGTCGACGCCTGGGCGGTTACGCTGTTCGGCATGCAGCCGGGCGCGATTGGCTACCTCGCCCTCGCGGGACGCGAGGGAATGGGCGAGATCAACCCGGCCGCCATGAACGTGATCAGCAGATCGGTATGACACGGCCCTTCTGGTCGACCCTTCGCGCGGCTGCGCAGCTTTCCGTGTGGCTCGCGTTCATCGCGCTCATCGTCGCGACGCGCGATCCCGTCGAGTCAGGCGGGTGGTACACCGTCTTTCCGCGCCTCTCCGCGCACCTGGGAATCGCGACCTCGCTCGCCGCGGGCAGGCTCGTCGACGCGTTCCTGCCCGCCCTCGCCGTGCTCGTCCCGACACTCGCGCTGGGAAGGTTTTTCTGCGGGTGGCTTTGTCCGTTAGGCGCAAGCATAGACGCGACGGGCGGCATTTTCAACCGCGCACGGAGGAATACCGCGGCCCGCGCGGGCTCCCCGCGCGCGATCAAGCCGTGGAAATACGGGGTCCTCGCCGTGTCGCTCCTTCTCGCCCTGGGCGGGATACAGCTCGCGGGCGTGATCGATCCCCTGTCGCTCGCGGTGCGAACCTACGCGACGGCGCTCTACCCCTATTTCGATCATCTCGCAAAGGCTGTTTTGGGCGGGGCCGCCGATACGCCCCTGCTGAAACACGCGGCCGCTCCCGCGTACGGTGCACTCAGGGGCACCCTGCTCGACCACAACCCGCTCATGTTCCTGAACCACGCGTGGATCCTCGCGCTCTTCGCCGCCGTGCTCGCCTCCTCCGTCTTCGCGCGCCGGTTCTGGTGCCAGGCTATCTGCCCCCTGGGCGCCCTTCTCGCGCTTGCCGGGCGGTTCGGAATTCTCCGGAGGACCGTCGACGCGGCCGCGTGCACACGCTGCCGTGCATGCGAGCGTTCCTGCCGCATGAACGCGATCACCGACTCGGGACTCGGCACCGACCGCGCCGAGTGCGTCCAGTGCTTCGAATGCCTGAAGGCCTGCCCGCAGGGCGCCATTGCGTTCAAGGCGTCGCTGCGCGCGGGAACCGAAACGAGTCCGCAGGCCCCTTCGTCGCGGCTTACGCGGAGACAGGCGATCACCATCGTGGGCGTATCGGCGATCATGGTCCCCGCCGTCCGCCTTAACCCGGCCCTCAGGGAGGAACATTCCGCGCTCATCCGGCCTCCCGGCGCGCACGGCGAAGAGCGCTTCATGGAGCTCTGTATTCGCTGCGGGGAATGCATGAAGGCGTGTCCCACCAACGCCCTGCATCCTGTGCTTTTCGAATCGGGCGCCCGGGGCATCTTCACCCCGCGGCTCGTTCCAAGGATCGGATGGTGCGAAAAAGACTGTGTGCTGTGCGGAGAGGTATGCCCCACGGGCGCGATCCGGAAACTCACCCGCGCCGGGAAGGAAAGGTCCGTTATCGGAACCGCGGTGATCCGGCGCGACCTGTGCATTCCCTGGGCCGAGGGCCGTAACTGCCTCGTGTGCGAGGAGGTATGCCCCACCTCCACAAAATCGATTCGATTTAAGGAAGAAACAGCGCAATCCAGGACCGGGGAGCGCGTCACGGTGAAATTCCCCTACGTGCGCGAAGACCTTTGCACCGGGTGCGGAATCTGTGAAAACAAGTGCCCGGTCGCGGGAAGCGCCGCGATCCGTGTGAGGGTGCCTAAGGCGCCTGAAGGCGCGGTTATATAACCGCGCCTTCATATACCGCAAAAAATACTTGACGTCACGGCAAACAGGACTATTATAGTCCTGTTTTTATGGAGTAATCACTTCCCGGGAGGTCAACCAATGGATGTATTGTCACTCAGTCGATTGCAGTTCGCAGTCACCGCGATGTTCCATTTCATTTTCGTCCCGCTCACCCTGGGCCTTTCCTGGCTGGTCGCGTACATGGAATGGCGCTATGTTAAAACCGGAGATGTACAATATCTGCGCATGACGAAATTCTGGGGCAAGCTTTTCCTTATAAATTTCGCCCTTGGTGTCGTTACCGGCATCTCCATGGAATTCCAGTTTGGAATGAACTGGGCGGAATACTCGAAATACGTAGGGGATATATTCGGCGCCCCGCTGGCCATCGAGGCGACACTCGCGTTCTTCCTGGAATCCACCTTCATAGGCGTGTGGATTTTCGGGTGGAACCGGATTTCCAAAAAGCTGCACGCGGTATCGATTACCATCGTCGCATTCGCGACCAACCTCTCCGCACTGTGGATCCTGTTCGCAAACGGCTGGCAGCAGCACCCCGTGGGCTACGTTCTAAATAATGGGCGTGCGGAGATGGTGGACTTCATGGCATTGCTCACCAACGCGAACGGCGTCAGCAAATTTTTTCACACGACCATATCGGGCTACGTGATCGCCGCCTTCTTCGTCATGGGAATATCCGCGTATCATCTGCGCAAAAAGCAAGAGACCTTCATTTTTAAAAAATCATTTCATTACGCCGCCGTGTTCGGGCTCGTCGCGAGCCTGTTGATCGGGTTCACCGGCGACCATGAAGGGGTGATCGTCGCGCGCACCCAGCCTTCGAAGTTCGCCGCCATGGAATTGCAATGGGAGACCGTCAAGGCCGCCCCCATGACGCTCGTCGCCTTCCCCGACTCCGAAAACGAGCGGAATGTGGTCGAGGGGCTCAAGATACCCAACATGCTCAGCCTCATGGCCTACCACGATCCCAATGCCGAGGTGAAAGGCCTCAAGGAATTCTCAAGGGAAGACAGGCCGCCCGTGCTCCCGGTGTTCCTGAGTTTCAGGACGATGGTATTTTTGGGAATGCTTTTCATCCTGGTATCGGCGACAGCCGTATTCCTATCCAGGAAGGAAACGCTCGAATCCTCCCCACGGTTCCTTGGGATCATGATGCTCATGATACCCCTGCCCTATATCGCGGCGCAGCTCGGATGGATAGTCGCCGAGATGGGGCGCCAGCCGTGGATCGTCTACGGGCTGCTTCGCACGTCCCAGGGCGTATCGACGGGCATCGATGTGGCGCAGGTGGTGGGGTCGCTCGCGGGCTTCACGCTCCTGTACGGGGGACTCGCGGCTGTCGACGCGTATCTCCTTTTCAAGTTCGCGAGGAAGGGACCCGACAAGGGCGTCGATGAAATCGTAAATATGAAAAGGGCATAGGGGAGGCATACGATGATCTTTCAAATAACATGGTTCATTCTCTGGGGAGTGCTGTGGGCCGTTTATTTCATGCTCGACGGGTTCGACTTCGGGGTCTCGATCCTCCAGCCCTTTATCGCTAAAAACGACGCCGAGCGCAGGCTGGTCCTCAATTCGATAGGCCCCGTCTGGGATGGCAACGAGGTCTGGCTCATCACCGCCGGGGGCGCGACCTTCGCCGCGTTTCCCACTACGTACGCCGTCATGTTCAGCGCGCTCTATACGCCGCTGTTCATCATTCTGTGCGCGATCATCGTCCGGGGCGTTTCCATAGAGTTCCGCGGCAAGAGCGAAAACCCGCTGTACCGGCGCGCATGGGATTGGGCCTTCGTGGTGGGCAGCTTCGTTCCCGCGCTCCTTTTCGGGGTCGCGTTCGGGAATATCTTCCAGGGCCTCCCCATGGACGCCTCCGGCTACCACGGCACGCTTTTCACGCTCCTGAATCCCTACGGGATTCTCACGGGCGCTCTTTTCGTGCTCCTCTTCGCGGTGCACGGGGCGCTATGGCTCTCGGTACGAACGGAGGGCGAGATACTGGAACGCGCGCGGGGCATGGCAAAAACACTATGGCCGGTGCTGACGGTCGTCGCGGTCGCTTTCCTTGTCGCAACCGCCTTCGCCACCAGGCTTTATGACAACTACCTGTCCATGCCGTTCCTCGCGCCCCTTCCCGTTCTCGCGGTGCTCGCCCTGCTGGCCGCCGGGTATTTCATATTCAAAGGGAAGTCGGCGCATGCGTTCGTGAGTTCGTGCGTTACCATCCTCATGGTTACCTTTACGGGGGTGGCGGGGCTTTACCCGAATTTAATTCCATCGAGCATCGATACGAAATACAGCCTGACCATCTTCAACTCGTCGTCCAGCCAGTACACGCTCACGATCATGACGGTAGTCGCCTTGCTCTTCGTACCCATCGTGATCCTGTACCAGGCGTGGACATACAAGGTGTTCAGCGACAGGATTTCGGTCGAGGGAATCGCACGAGACGAGGACGCGTACTAGGCGGAAGGGCGTCATGCAGATCAGGAGGGAGACGGATTACGCGATCAGGTGCGTGTGCTATCTCTGCGGCAAGAAGGACGGCACCGTGGCTATGGTCGACGAGATTTCCGGTGCGATGAACATACCCAGGAGCTTCGCGGCGAAAATTCTTCAGAAGCTCGTGCGCGCCGGGATTGTCGCCTCCCACCAGGGGGCAAAGGGGGGCTTCCGGATCGTCCGGGAGCCTGCCTCCATCACCCTGTTCGATGTCGTGACCGTCATAGAGGGACCCTTCGCGCTCAACACCTGCATGGAATCGAGCGAAGCCTGCGGCATGAGCGCGCAGTGCATGGTACACCCATTCTGGTTCAAAATACGGGCCGGTGTCGAGAAGCTGTTTAAGGAGCTCACCTTCGACCAGTTTATCGGAGAATGAAGTACGAGAAAAAGTGGCGCGGTCGTTCGACCGCGCCTCCTTTTATTATGAACATCTGAATTCCCTGAAAATTCGCTAGGCGGGTTTTGGCGCCGCCGCCGTCTTTTTCTTGTAAATCCCGAACGCGACGAACCCGAGAACCACCAGCAAAATGAGCCACCAGAGCTTCACCACCCACCAGAATATCGCCGAGAGTACGAAAGCCACGATTGCCAATACCACCTTGATGAGACCGGAACCCAGTCCGCCGATAAAGGGGATGAACTCGAGCAGCGTGGTGATGGGGCCCACCAGCATCATGAGGCCCGCGGCCATGAGTATGAAACCGGCCCCAAACCAGATATAGCCCATCATCTGGTCTTCGCCCTTGATCTGGGCAAGGAGCTGTTTGAATTCACCGGGATTCGCGACCATTTTCGATTCGGTGTCCTTGACATAGGGGACTATCTTTTTCCCGCTCAGCGCCCCGGCGAAGGTATAGCTGATATCCGAAGGCTGAACGCTGTAGCTTACACGCTTGTCACCGAGCTTATTGGTGCCTTCCTTGCCCACGAGATACACCTTGGGAAGCTGCTTGCTTCCACTGTAAAACTGCGTGCTCTTCACGTCGATATCATAGTCGTTCACTTTGCAGCCGGGCGCATAGATTGAAGTCGATTTCTCCGAATCCGCAATTTTGGGATTCTGTACGTCCGCGGGGA
>SCSX01000007.1 GCA_004297825.1 Spirochaetota bacterium | reverse complement strand
GCGAAGCATTCCGTATCCTCCGGGACAAAACTGAGCGTCCAGAGTGAATACGAATGGGGAATGAAAAATATGAACGGTTTTCCCGGCTATGATCCGGGCGCCCGAAAAATAATTCACACCTATGAAAAAGGAGGCAATTTGCACATTTTCAGCTTGACAAGAAAATGGGGTCAGATACAACTATGAGTAAGTACTCACTCATTATGGTGGAGGTGCGGTATGTACACCGATCTCATTAAGGCGAACCTGAACCTGTACGCGGTCCTGAAAAACCTGGAAGACCTCGTGCGCTACGATGAAGAATGTGCCCGCAACGCGGCGAACTGGGAGATTTCCATCCAGTTCAAGGTGCGTAACGGCCCGCGCGCGTACATCGCCTTTTCAAAGGGCGCCTGCACGGTCGACCGGGGCCTTGTAAAGCGCCCGTCCATCGTACTCTATTTTTTCTCGCCCGGGCACCTCAACCGCATGTTCGACGGCAAGGCGATGCCGGTAATCCTCAAGGGATTCACGAAGCTCGGCTTCCTCACGAAGGATTTCGACGCGCTTACCAAGAAGCTCGAGTATTACCTGAAGCCAACGCCCGAATTGCTTGCGAAAAAGGACTACATGAAAGTCAACACCTGCTTTACCATCACCACGGCCACGTTCGCCCTCGCCGAAATCGCCATGTTCGACCCGATAGGAAAGCTGCTCGCGGGGCACGCGAAGGGAACGCTTATGCTGTCCGTCCTTCCCGACGGGCCGGCGCTGGGCCTCAACTTCGACCACGGCAACGCCGTTGCGCGCAAGGGCAAACCCGACAAGCCCATGGCCGCGATGATATTCAAGGACATGAAATCGGCGAACGATATCCTCAATGCGAAGGTAGACACGTTTTCGGCCGTCGTGAAGGGCAATCTCATGTTGCGCGGTCAGATCGGGATGATCGACACGGTGGGCACCCTGCTCGACCGCATACCGCTGTATTTGAGCTAGAGACCGGAGGAAAACCATGAAAACCTACACGTATAAAAAATCCGTCGCGCTGTTCGACCGCGCGGTGCAGGTGATCCCCTGCGGAATTTACGGCCACCTGAGTCCCACGCCGCTCGTCCCGGTGGAGCACTATCCTTTTTATATGTCGCGCGCGAAGGGCGCCAAGTTCTGGGATGTGGACGGCAACGAGTTTATCGATTACCTGTGTGCCTACGGGCCCATGATTCTGGGCTACAACGATCCTAAGGTCGATGCCGCGGCTAAGGCGCAGTTGGACCTGGGCAATTGCGTCACCTCCCCCGGGCCGGCTATGGTCGAGCTCGCCGAGGCCATGGTGGACCTGGTAGACGGGATGAAATGGGCTTTCTTCGCTAAAAACGGCGGGGACGCTACCAGTTATTCCCTCATGATCGCGCGGGCCGCGACCGGCCGCAAGAAGATCATACTCGTCCGGGGCGGTTACCACGGCGTAGCGCCCTGGGCGCAGTCGATGGGTCATCCAGGCATCATCGAGGAGGACAAGAGCCTCTACCTGTATGTCGACTGGAACGACTTCGAGGGGTTCGAAAAGGTCGTGAAGGAGAACAAGGGACAGATCGCCGGTTTCATCTCCACCCCCTACCACCACCCCACCTTCACGGACAGTGTAATGCCAGCGGCGGGATACTGGCAGAATATCGAGAAGCTTTGTCGCAACGAGGGGATCGTCCTCATCGTGGACGACGTGCGCTGCGGCTTCAGGCTCGACCTCGCCGGATCGCACAAGTATTTCGGATTCAATCCCGACCTCGTGTGCTTCTGCAAGGCGATCGCGAACGGCTATCCCATATCGGCGCTCATGGGCACCGAGGCCATGCGCAACGCCTGCGCGAAGGTGTTTTATACCGGGAGCTACTGGTATTCGGCGGTTCCCATGGCGGCGGCGATCGCCTGCCTCAAGGAGCTCAAGCGAATCAACGCCCCCGCCGTTTTGAAGAAAGTGGGGGAGAAGCTTGCGAAAGGGCTGTCCGACGTTGTCGCGGCCAACGGCTATACGCTGGTGGTTTCGGGCTCGCCCGGAATGCCGTTTCTGCGCATCGCCGAGGACCCGAGCAACATGCTTCACCAGGAATGGTGCGGCGAATCGACCAGGCGCGGGGCCTTTTTCTGCTCTCACCACAACTGGTTCGTGTCGACCGCGCACACCGACAAGGATATTAAGCGCACCATCGAGATCGCCGACGAGGCTTTCACGGCGGTAAAGAAACGGGGAGCCCGTTAAGGTCAATAGAAAAGATTACGATAAAACCCGGGCGATATCCTTATCGTCCGGGTTTTTTGCGCGCACCTCGCTCCGGTATTTCTTGTGTATGCAAGGTTGTAAAGCTTAGACGGCGCTGGTGCGGCGACGGATTCTTCCCTTCATGAGGTCGGCAGGGTTTCCCCAGTATAATTCCCAACAAATGATGCCGTTTTCGATCCTCTGACCGATGGCATAGTGCGAAAATTCTGCATAGTTATGCCTGCTCCCCGCTTCCTGCAACAGTTCGTCCAAATATCG
>SCSX01000006.1 GCA_004297825.1 Spirochaetota bacterium | reverse complement strand
TATAAATTATACTTTTCCCCGCAACCGTCCCGTGTTAATTTGGGTCCGATACGCGCACAGCCCGTCCGGAGGTCTCCCATGAAACGAATGCTCGCCGCGGCCCTTTGCATGATCGCGCTCCTGTCCCCCGCCTCCCGCGCCGCCGAAAAGAAGACCCTTGCCGTCATGGGATTCGAATCCACCGACGGACAGGCCGAGCTCGGCGTCGCCGTGAGCGAGATCGTGCGCTCCGAGATCGCCGCGATGGCGGGCATTCCCTTCGTCGTGGTGGAGCGCGCCATGCTGAACGCGGTCATGAAGGAGCAGGAGCTTTCCCTCACCGGGCTCGTGAGCGATTCGAAGGCCGCGCAGATAGGCAGGCTCCTCGCCGCGGAAAACCTCGTCATGGGAAAAATCGTCGTGCTGGGGAACCAGTACCGCGTCACCGCGCGCATCGTCGAGACCGAGACATCCGTCGTGAAGAAAGAGGCCTTCGACGTCGTAACGAATACGGACGACCTCCCGCAGGCGGCCAAGGCCGTCGCCTACAGGCTGCTCGGAAAGGAGTACAAGTATACGCCCGCGGTGCGCGAAGGCGCGAAGAAGGGGACAAAGCGCGTTGAGACGGCCGGCGGAACATTCACCTACAGCAGCGTCTATACCGACGCGCGGGGAATGCATGCCGGCGGACGGATCGTCCTCACCTACAGCGGGACGGGCGTGACCGGGTACAACGAGGAGCCCATAGGACGCGCCGTGATGTCGGGGACGATTAGCGGCGACCTGCTCTCCGGGTACTACAAGGCGTCGTATGGGTACGGAAATTACACCTTCCGCGTTTCGGCGGACAGGACCGAGCTCGTGGGCGACTACTACCAGGTGAGCAACGGCGCGCACGGCGACTGGATCGCCGTCAAGGGCGAGGAATTCCGCCTGCCCAAGTCGCTCTACACCGGGAAGTGGAACGCGGGGGACGTCGCGCTCGTGAAATGGTCGGGCGACGCCTACTGGTATCCCGCGTCCATAGACGCCGTGAAGGACGACATGTATTTCGTGCGCTACCTGGACGGGGACAGCGAATGGCGCTTTGAAAAATATATCCGGGCGGAAAAGCTCGCGAAGGGCGACGTCGTCTTTGGCAACTTCAAGGGGAAGGGAAAATATTATCGCGGCAGGATCGCCGAGCGGGATGGTGACAATATCTTCATCAAGTACGACGACGGGGACGAGGAACGCACCGTCATAGGCCGGTTGCGTATCATCCTCCAGTAGCCGCGCGTTTTAACGCGCGATCCCGGGAAGGGGCGTGGATATATATCCGCGCCTTCTATGCCTCCCCGCGCGTTTCCGCGGTGAGGCGTGAGAAAAATCCGACCATGTAATCGTGACGTTCCCCCGCGACGCGCGCGCCCTCCGCCGTCTGCATGCGTTCCCGGACGAACTGGAGCTTCACCATGTACTCGCGGTAGGCCGTGTCCTCGCCGGAGTACGCGGTCGTGGACAGGATTTCCACGTCCGGGTTATGGAGCCGCGCGTTCACCTCCCCGGCGAACAGGAAGGCGCGCCCGATCCCCACCGCGCCTATGCTGTCGAGCTTGTCCGCGTCGTACAGGCACTTCGCCTCGATCGTGCGCGGCGCGTGATCGTTCCGGAATCGGTGCGAGAGAATGCAGTCCGCGACGTGCCGGGCGCGCGTCTCGTCGAGCCCCCTGCCGCGCAGGAACTCAAGGGCCATCGCGCTCCCCGCCTCCGCGTGGCAAATCTTTCCTCCCGAGGAGTCCTCGATGACGCGCGCTATGTCGTGCAGGTACGCAGCCAGGCGCACGATGAAAAGGTTCGCCCCCTCGAGGGACGCGATACGCGCGGCGAGCCGTTCCACGCGCTCAACGTGGTCCCATCCGTGGCTGGGTGCAAGGGGTCCCATCTGATCGCGCGCGTACGCGGCGGCGTCTTCGATCAAGCGGTCATCGGCATTCATGGGTGCGAGTGTGCGGCACGGCGCGCCGAAATCAATAGTTTTTCGCTGCCCAATAGGAACTTGTACTCGTGGCGTTCCACGAAGGGATGGTTCATTGGCGTCTTCGGTTTCATGATCGTAGCCTGCTCTCCGAATGGGATTCGCGGCGCCGCGCGGGCACGCCCTACGATCCGCATGATACGCACGGAGCGGAAAAAAGGTCAAAGACGATTTTGGGGTCCGATACGCGGGTCCATGCGCATCGGACCCCCCGCCGTTATCCGGAAAGTGCTTGTAAAATCGATATCCGAATATAGGATAGGGTTCCGAAACGAATTGAACCGCGCGCCCGACGAAACATGCGCAGCGTGCGAGAAGATCGCAATCATTGGAGGCGCCGATGCATGCTGAAAAATACCCCCTGCTTCTCGCCGCCATGATCTGCTGCGCGATGCTTTTTGCCGCACCGCCCGCCCGCGCCGTCGGCGTGAGCGCGGGCCTGGCGACCTGGTATGCGGACTGGGATACGGAGTCCCAATCCCCGGTCAATCCGGCCCTCATGTACGGACCGGTCCTGGGACTCGACCTCGGCAAAAAATGGTCGCTCAACAGCGTCTTCCTGATGGGAAATTTTAAATGGGAGACTCCCACCGGGGATGTATACGATTTCAGGTACGATTCCGACACCACCCTCAACTACGCGGTGTTCAGGTGGCTCAAGGTGTTCGCGGGCTTCAAGTACATGCGTTATGATGAGGATTACAAACCGATGTACGTCCCCTTCGCCGAGCGTGACATCTCAATCTATTCCTATGGTCCGGGGCTCGGCCTGGGGCTCACGATCCCGGTGTCAAATTCACTGTTCGTCCTGGGGAACTTTTCAGGGCTCTATCTCTGGGGAAAGTTTTCCGGGGACAGTACGCGGTTTATCAGTAAGGGCTATAACGCCGCGCTCTCGCTGGCGTACTACCTGCCCTGGCTTCCCATGACCATCACGGCCGGCTACCGCTACCAGTTGATAAAGGAAACATCGGACGTCTATACGGGCGGTTACTTTCTTTTAAAGTTCTCCGGTTTCACATTTTCGGCGGTGTACCATTTCAGCGCGGGGGACGATGAATAGGCCGGCAGGGCATGACGCGCGCCCCCAGGCGGATCGGGATGAAATATGAAAACGGATAAAGGGAGGCCTGGAATGAAAAATAAGATCGCATCGTGTGTTGTCGTCCTGGCGGCATCGGCAATGGTGCTGCTCGCGGCCGTGCCCGCCGGCGCCGTCGGCGTGAGCGCGGGAGCGTCGACCTGGTACGCGTGGTGGGGGTATACCCCGCACCAGGGAAATGGCGATTTCGATCCCGGCCTGCTCTACGGTCCCGTCGTGGGGATCGATTTCGCGAAGCACTGGTCCGTCACCAGCGTGTTCCTTACGGGAAACCTGGGGGAGCGTTTTGACGGGCTCCCGGACCTCCGGTACCGGCGCTACGATTCCGATACCACGGTAGGTTATTCCTTCGCCCGCTATTTCAAGATCTTCGCCGGTTTCAAGTATGTCAGGTTCGATGACGACTCGTCGGGCGGTTCCACGCCGATATTCGGCTCCGCAAACCAGAACTTCTATACCATGGGACCGGGGGCGGGCCTGAGCTGCCTGGTACCGCTCACCGATACGCTTTTCGGGATCCTGAATTTTTCGGGTCTCTACTGCTACGGGAAGTACAAGGACCCCTCGGTAAGCGACAATACAAAAGACCTGGGCTACAATATTACCGCCGCGATCGCCTGGCATTATGCCCCAGCATCGGTGACGCTCACCCTGGGTGGACGGTACCAGTACCTGGACTCCCGCTACGACACCATGACCTACGATTCGAAGACGAAGTTTTACGGGATCACCTTCTCGGCGGTGTATCATTTCAGGATGGGGGATTCCGAGTAGCGCGCGCTTTATCAAATGTTCCCATTCAGCCCGGGGGCCGGGGAACAGCTCCGTAAGTCGCACCTCAGGGTGCGGCCGTTTCGTTTTCGGGGTGACCGGGGCCTTTTGTATTTCGCATAACGTATAAAACGAATATAGTTCATTCGGAGAAGATAGGATGAAGAAAAATATCTTGATGGCATTTATGGCGGGTACAATTGCGGCAGGCATCTTGTTCGCAGGAACGGTTCCCGGGCATGCGGTGGGTATGAGCGTCGGGGCAAATATGTGGTATGTGCAGTGGAAAACGACGCCGTCCAGCGGTAATGACATCGATCCCGGCCTTATGTACGGTCCTGTGCTCGGTCTCGACCTGGCAAAAAAATGGTCGCTGACCAGCGTGTTACTTACAGGTAACTTCAAGCTTCATGCCGATGACGCTTACAGTCCTCAAGTTAATTATCGCCGTTACGATTCCGATACGACGTTAAATTATTCCATCAACAAATGGCTGAAGGTTTTCGGCGGGTTTAAGTATGTACGGTATGATATGAAATTAGGCAGCCTCGCAGAAATGGGAGACCTGCTTATGCCGTTTGAAAGCGGAGATTTCAAGCACCTCTCCTACGGACCGGGCGCGGGAATCGGTATTACGCTTCCGCTTTCCGATTCGTTTTTTTTGCTCGGCAACGGGTCCCTGTTGTATTTATACGGCAAGAACAGCACTTCTGCGGCAGCCGATTCGCGTTTCATCGATAAGGGATACAACGCAACGCTGATTCTCGCGTATTACCTTGATTCGATTTCCACCACGTTGTCCGCGGGAGGGCGTTACCAGTATTTCAGGGAAGAGAACGCGCATTCGAATGATACTACGATGCGGTTTTATGGCGTTACCGTCTCCGCGATCTACCATTTCAACCTGGGTAACGGGGTGTAGTCCACGGGGCCGCACCTGCTCGGTGCGGCTTTCCCGTATTCAGTGTGACCCATGTCCAGTGTATGGCGCATAACGGGAAGAAGAGGTTTATTATCAATAACGAGAGGATTGCGATGAAGAGAAGAGCATTGATGGCATTGATGGTGTGTGTCGTCGCGGCCGGCGTCCTGTTCACGGGAACGATCGCCGCTCACGCGGCGGGCATGAGCGTGGGGGCGAGCACGTGGTACTGGAAATGGAACATATCCCCTGAGGCGGAACGGTCGTTCGAACCGGGTCTCATGTACGGGCCCGTCCTGGGACTCGACTGGGGGAAGAACTGGTCGCTCACGAGCGTATTTCTCACGGGGACCTTCCGGATGGAAAACGAAATGATTCCATGGTACGCCTATCCCCGTCGCTACGATTCCGACACGACCCTGAACTATTCGGTGCTCAGGTGGCTCAAGGTGTTTGGCGGCTTCAAGTACATGCGCTATGACACCTATGCACCTGAAACGGGTAAGACCACAGGTTTGTTCGAGGATACCGATATGCGGCACTTTTCCTACGGCCCCGGACTGGGAATCGGGCTTACGCTGCCGGTTTCCGATTCGTTCTTCGCGCTGGCCAATGTCTCGGCGATGTATCTCTCCGGAAGGGAAGCGTTTGAGAATCCGGTGATGTCCGGCAACAATTTGGAAATAAAGGAAACCGGTTTCAATTCGACCGTATCGCTCGCGTATTACGCGGCCTCGGTTGCGACTACATTTTCGCTGGGCGTGCGCTACCAGTATTTCCTGACAAGATATCATTCGGACAATCCAGGTAGGAGCGTCGCGAATGACCATTCCACCTTCTACGGGATTACCTTTTCGGCCGTGTACCACTTCGGGCTGGGAGGCGAAGAATAATACTCTCAGTATGCATCCCTGCACGATACCCCCGTTTCGGGCGGAATCGTGCAGTGTGGCTTGAGCCCCCAGGTCGGTCCAGGGGAATTAACTAATCAGGTAAGGTATATGATAAAGAAAACAACATTTACGGCTATTTTTACTTTCATTGCGGTCTGCGGCATGCTGTTTGCGGGAGCGGCTCCCGTATCCGCGCTGGGGATGAGCGTGGGCGTGAACACGTGGTACACCACGTTTGATATATCGCCTTCCGGGGGTGAAGACGTTGATCCCGGTTTCCTGTACGGCCCCGTCATCGGCCTGGACTGGGGAAAGAACTGGTCGCTTACGAGCGTGTTGCTGACGGGTAATTTTAAGCATCATTCACCGGATACCAGCGTGCCGGTGTTCAATGAACGCCGCTATGATTCCGATACGACGCTCAATTATTCGATAAATAAATGGCTGAAGGTGTTCGGCGGATTCAAGTACAGCAGGTTCGACGCCCACGAATCCCTGAATGCGGACGAATACGGTCGACTCCTGATGCCGTTCGAGCAGGGGAATTCAAGATTTATCTCGTATGGACCGGGCGCCGGAATAGGGATATCGCTCCCTCTTGCGGACTCGCTCTTCGTGGTGGGAAACTTTTCCCTTCTGTACCTGGTAGGAAAAGAAACCGAGCCGGCGGGGATGGGGCTCGAAAATAAAAGATTCACCGATACCGGCTTCAATACGACAGTGCAGCTTGCCTATTACCTTGATTCGTATTCAACGACGTTGTTGGCGGGAGTGCGCTACCAATACTTCAAGGAAGAATACTCGAATTCGGAGGCCAAATTCGCATTCCTGGGGGTTACCGTTTCGGCGATCTATCATTTCAGCCTGGGCGGTGAAGAATAGGAAGAGCCGGTATGAAGAGCGAGTAACTAATTGAGGGGATCGCAGGGCCGCACCGTGGGGTGCGGCCTTTTCATTTTCATCTTGACCCGCCTGTCACACGGTGTATAAGAGAAGAGTGCAATTATACTGATCAAGGAGTATGGGATGAAGGAAAAAGCATTTATGGTTTTCATGGCGTGCGCGGTTGCCGCGTGTGCCCTGTTCGCGGGAACGGTTCCCGGGCACGCCGCGGGGATGAGCGTGGGGGTGAACACGTGGTATTCTACGTGGGACATGGCGCCCTCTTCGGAACTAAGCTATGATTCAAGCCTCATGTACGGTCCGGTGCTGGGCGTGGATTGGGGGAAGAAATGGTCCATCACCTGCGTGCTGCTCACGGCTGATTACAAGGCGACGCTGGATGTGATGCCCGGTTTCAGCATTCCAATACATTTGAGGCGCTATGATTCCGACACGACGCTCAACTATTCGATTTTAAAATGGCTCAAGGTGTTCGGCGGCATCAAGTATATGCGCTACGATACCCGGGAAACTGGGGAATCCGTACCCGTATTCGGCTCGGCAGATAGCAGGCACTATTCATACGGCCCCGGACTGGGGATTGGCCTTACCCTGCCCATAACGGATTCCCTGTTCGCGCTCGTGAACCTGTCGGGGATGTACTTGAAAGGGAAGGAGTCAACAAAACTTGACGATAGCAACCTGACCGAAACCGGAATCAATACCACGGCATCAATCGCGTATTATGCCGCGTCAATATCGACCACGTTCGCCCTTGGCGGGCGCTACCAGTATTTTAAATCGGATACCGACCTGGCCGGTGCGGTAACCAACGAATTGACGTTCTACGGGATCACCTTCTCGGCCGTGTATCATTTTGGGCTGGGCGGAGAAGAGTAACCGGCCACCCGTCACTCCCCATATCCGGCGCGGGATGGCATAATGCCCTCCCGCGGTTGAAATGCGCCTCGCTCCGATAGTATATTGAACCACATCTGTTCAAGACTATCCAAGCGAGGCGATTTTATGAGGACAATCCTGAATTTTTTGGCATTTGCAACACTTACCTGCGCGGCGATCCTTCTCTCCCGCGAGAACGCCGGGGCGGTCGGTATGAGCGCGGGCGCGACCGCCTGGTACACCCAGTGGAAGACCGATGCCCAGGATTCGCCCGAGATCAATCCCGGCCTGTTGTACGGGCCCGTGCTAGGCGTCGATTTCGCGGAGCGATGGTCGGTAACGAGCGTATTCCTCACCGGGAGCTTCGAGGCGGACCCCGTCGCAGGCGCTTCCCCCCATTTCAGGCGGTACGATTCGGACACGACTCTGAATTTCGCGCTGTCGCGATGGTTCAAGGTGTTCGGCGGGCTCAAGTACATGAGGTACGATTTCTCGTTCACTGAAAACGTCCCCCTCTTCGAAACGTCGGAATTCTACCATTACGCGTACGGTCCGGGGTTAGGGATCGGCGTTACGCTGCCCGTCACGGATTCCCTGTTCGCCCTTGTGAACGTCTCCGGGATGTACCTTGCGGGGAAAACCGGCGGCGACACGGTCCAGAGCCAGGACTGGACGGAATACGGATTGAATACCACCGCGTCGCTGGCCTGGTATCTCGCGTCCCTGTCCACGACGCTATCAGCCGGGATTCGGTACCAGCGGGTGAGCTTCAGCAACGACGCAGGATCGGGCAGCGAGGAAACGCACAGCTTTTTGGGGGTTACCGTTTCTGCAATATATCACTTCAGCCTGTGAATTGGAGCTTCATACGGAACCCTTGGACGACAATGCATCAATCCATTGACGCCTTCCAAAGCGAGATGTGGAGATAACGGGCACCATGAAGGCGCGGATTCGAATCCGCGCCTTCATGGTGCCCGTTACCTGAGCATCAGCGACGCGGGACTGACCTCGACGAGGACCAGTTTCTTATGTCGATTCCGCACGCACGCGCGGAAGGGGATACTCAGTTCTCAATGTAAACGGCGAGTATCTGCGACAGCTCAAACTGGGGCTCGTCGAACCTGACCGCCATGAAATGCTTCCCGTTATCCCCGCCGGGACCCTCGCCCGGGCCCGACCGCAGCACTACGCCGCGGGCGAGGTGGGATTTCCCGTTCCGGCCGTCCCCGATCTCGATCGAGAGCGCCAGGGGTGTTCCGGGATGCTCCCCGCGTTCGGCTTGAATGAAGGTTCCGCCAAGGCTTAAATTGGTCGCGATCCCGGGAACGGGCGCCGCGGGGTCACGGTCGGCCCGCGCGAACTCAACGCGCAGGCGGGTGTTACAGCGCGGAAAAGACCGGTTGTTATCCATGTGTTCCTTCCAATGTATCCGCGAAGCCCGGCTCGTGCTGAGCCCGCGTGATTGTACAATCACGCAGTCGAAGCGCTAGTCGATGCGCAGTATGGTGAGAAACGCCTCCTGCGGAATTTCGACCGAGCCGATGAGCTTCATGCGTTTTTTGCCCTCTTTCTGTTTTTCGAGGAGCTTGCGTTTCCTGGTGATGTCGCCGCCGTAGCACTTGGCGGTGACGTTTTTCCCCATCGCGCCTATGTTTTCGCGCGCGATTATCTTCGCCCCCACGGCCGCCTGGAGGGGTATCTTGAACTGGTGACGCGGTATGATGTCCTTGAGTTTCTCGATGATCTCCTTGCCGCGGTAATACGACTTGTCCCGGTGCACGATGAAGGAAAGCGCGTCCACGGGCTCCGCGTTCACCAGTATGTCGACCTTCACCATGTCCGAGACCCGGTAGTCCTTGAATTCGTAATCGAAGGACGCGTATCCCCGGGAGTAGCTTTTCAGCTTGTCGTAGAAATTGAACACGATTTCGGAGAGGGGAAGCTCGTAGTGGAGGTTCACCCGGCTCGAATCGATGTATTCCATGTTGACGTGCACGCCCCGGCAGTCCGTCACAAGCGCCATGATGTTGCCCACGTATTCGGTGGGGGTTATGATGGTGGCGGTCACGTACGGCTCCTCGATGCGCTCGATGAAACCGGGATCGGGCATCTTCACGGGGTTGTCGAAATACTGCTCCTCGCCACGCTGGGTGATGATGCGGTACTTCACGCTGGGCGCCGTGGTCACCAGTGCCAGGTCGAACTCGCGCTCAAGGCGCTCCTGCACGATCTCCATATGTAAAAGGCCCAGGTAGCCGCAGCGGAACCCGAAGCCGAGCGCGTACGAGTTGTCGGCCTCGAAGGTGAGGGAAGCGTCGTTCAGGCGGAGCTTGTAGAGCGCGTCCTTGAGCTCCTCGTACTCGTCGCTGTACATGGGATACAGGCCCGAAAAGACCATGGGCTTCACGTCCTTGAAGCCCTGGAGTGCCGCGGGGCAGGGGCGCTCCGCGTGCGTGATTGTGTCGCCGATCTTCGTGTCGACGACGGTCTTGATCCCGGCGATGATGTAGCCCACGTCCCCCGGGATGAGCACGTCGCGCTTCTCGCGCTCCAGCCGGAAAATGCCCACCTCCGTCACCTCGTACTGGCGCTCGGTGGAGTACATCTTGATCTGGTCCCCCTTGCGCACTTGGCCATCAAAGATGCGCACCTTGACGACCGCCCCCACGTACTTGTCGAAAAACGAGTCGAAGATGAGCGCGGTCAGCGGCGCGTCCGGGTCTCCCTTCGGGGAAGGTATATCAGACACGATGCGCTCGAGGAGCTCGTCGATTCCCGTGCCCTCGCGCGCCGATACCGGGACCGCCTTCTCGGGATCGAGCCCCAGGGTTTTCCGGATGCTCTCTTTGGTCCTTGGTATATCGGCGCTCGCCATGTCGATCTTGTTGATGACGGGGAGTATCTCGAGGTCGTTCTCGAGCGCGAGGTAGAGGTTCGCGATCGTCTGCGCCTCGACCCCCTGCGACGCGTCGACCACGAGGATCACGCCGTCGCAGGCCGCGAGGGCGCGCGACACCTCGTAGGTGAAGTCCACGTGGCCGGGGGTGTCGATCAGGTTGAAAACGTACTCGCTCCCGTCCTTCGCGCGGTGGTTCAGCGTGATCGCGTTCGACTTGATCGTGATGCCGCGCTCGCGCTCGATGTCCATGGTGTCGAGCATTTGCTCGACGTGCGCCCGCCGTTCAACGATCTGGCATTTCTCGATGAGGCGGTCGGCCAGGGTGGACTTGCCGTGGTCGATGTGCGCGATGATTGAAAAGTTCCTTATATGACCTAAATCCATGAGTGGATACTCCGGTTAAGTTTTCTCCATATGCAAGCATTTTTTGTTTGAATAATTGAAAGCACCGTCCGAGTATGTGCCGTCATCGGCGGTCGGGGTACGGCTTTAATGAACAGGAGACGAGGATCCCCATCTCCCATTCTTACACGCCGTCTTCCGCCCTCGTGCATGATTAGCGGAACGGGGGGCGCCGATTCGCCCGTACCCCGGACGGGTACGGGAAACGATAGCGCGCGTTCGATACTCATACAAATAAAAAGGCGGCGCATGAAAACAGGATTCAGGCACAAGCGCAAGGACGGCCTCCGCCGACAGGCCCAGATCATGGATATCGCGCTGGAAATCTTCGCGGAAAAGGGCTACCACTCCGCATCGATAGACGACATCATCAACGCCGCCGACATCGCGAAGGGGACGTTTTATCTCCACTTCGAAGGCAAGGCCGATATCCTGGCGAAACTCATCGACCACTACCTGGACATGCTCTACGAGGCCTCCATCGTGCTCGATATCTCGCAGCCCAGGCCCATACCGGAGATCAAGAATCTCTACCTGGACATGGCCCGCTTCATCACGAGCTCCATCGAATTCAAGCACTTTATAAGGCTGGTGCTCCGTGAGGCCATAGGCCTGGACCAGACCTTCCTGAACAAGGTGAACGGGTTCTTCGACCGCATGATAGAAATGTCGGCGAGCTACATCCGCAGGGCCCAGGAAGAGGGAAAGGTGCTGGCCGATCTCGATCCGGTCGGCGTCTCCTATTGCATCATCGGATCCGTGAAGGAGCTGCTGTTCCGCTGGGCCGTCATGGAAAGCAAATTCAACATAGAACAGACCATCACCACCACCGTCGATCTCTTTTTTCGCGGCATGCTCGTCAACCCCGAAGACGCCCGGGCCACGAACGCACCCAAATGAAAATACTGGTCGTGAGCGACAGCCACGGCAATTCCGCCGCGCTCGCCCGCATCGTGGAGCGCGAGCTGCCCTTCGAGATACTGGTTCACTGCGGTGACGGCGTGCGCGACCTCGCGCAGCTGCGCATCCCGCGATCGGTGCGCGTCGTGGGGGTCACCGGCAACATGGACCGCGCCGTCGTTACCGGTCGTGAGGTTCTGGAGCTATTCGAGCTTCCCGGCTTCAAATTCCTGGTGACGCACGGCGACCGGCAGCGCGCGCACGAGGACTACCTGGGGCTCCTCGACGAGGCGCACGTCCGGGGAGCCGATATCGTGCTTTTCGGCCACACCCACCGGCCCTTCCTTCGCGAGGGGCGTCCCTCGCTCTTCAATCCCGGGGCGGCGCAGCAGGGCTTCTACGGGACCGTGCTCGTATCGGACCGGATTGAATTCTTCCATAAGCGGTGGGAGGCCCCTCCCGGTTGAGCCCCGCGCAAGATGTTTTGCGTTCGAAATAGAAGAAACCGCGAATACACGCCAATACACGCCAATCAGTTTATTGCCGAACCATACAATTCGTGTCCATTCGCGTTCATTCGCGGTTAAATTGCCTTCAGCAATCATCAAATCATGCTCTGTTATGATTGTCGTGAGCTGCATTGTTCAAATTGCTGCACGAAGGGGAGTCCCGGTGATGCGTGAAGGAGGCGGTTTAGTTCCTACTGGAGGTAGCGCTCGCCCATGCCCTGGAAGTCCTTTTCCCGGTCCATGAAACAGCGCACGACCGACTCGTCGAAATGCGAGCCCGCGCTCCCGGTGATGATCTCGATCGCGCGGTGGTGCGGGTACGGGTCCTTGTACGGCCGCTTGCTGATGAGCGCGTCGTAGACATCCGCCACTGCCACGATGCGCGCGGAAAGGGGAATCTGCGTGCCGGCGAGCCCCATGGGATAGCCGCTTCCGTCCCAGCGCTCGTGGTGGTAGTAGGCGATCTCCTTGCCCAGGTTCAGGTAGCTCCGGCCCTCAACGCGTTTCTCGGCCTCGGCGATCGTGTCGCCGCCAATCGTGGAATGGCGCTTAATGACCTCGAATTCTTCCCGCGTGAGTTTGCCGGGCTTGTGGAGGATCGAATCGGGAATCCCGACCTTTCCTATGTCGTGCAGCGGGCATGAGTTGACCAGGTCGCGGATATACTCCTCGGTGATGTAATCTCTGTAGTCGTCGTTGTTCGCCATTTCCCGCGCGAGTATCTCGGTGTAGCGCATGATCCGTTCGAGGTGCATGCCCGTCTCGATGTCCCGGTACTCGGTGAGCTTCGCGAGGGAGAGTATGGTGATGAGCTGCGCCTGATGGAGGCGGCTCGTGAGCTCCTTTCCTTTTTCCACGAGCTCGATCTTTTCCGTATTGTCGAAGAAGAACGCGATGATGGCGAGCGGCGTGCCGGTTTCGTCGCGCATCGCCGATTCCACGTACAGCACGTTTACCGGCCGGCCGTCGCGCCTCTGGAAGCGGACCGCGCTGCTCACCTGGTGCGTGGGGCACGAGCCGCCCGCGCTCATGCGGCGCGGGGACTCCGGGTCCCCGCCGATGATGAGATCGGACACGTTTTTCTGAAGCACCTCGTGCGAGGCGTATCCCAGGATGAACCGGGCTCCCTTGTTCCAGCTCGTGATGGTGCCCGCCAGGTCGGTGGTGATGATGCCGATAAAATCGTTCTGGAGGATCTTTTCCTGGAACGCCGAGAGGTTTCCCACCAGGCGCTCGAGACTCTTTCTACGGGAGATGTCGCGCGCGACGATCTGGAAACCCTCGTGTTCCTTCTCGAGGGAGTTGATCATTATTTCGGTCCAGATATCGCCCTTTCCCACGGTCGACATGGGGAGCTCGATGGGATCCACGCCCGAGGAACTCGAGAGCGCGGCGTCCACGGCGAACTTAAGCTGCAGTCCCCCCTCGGGTGTGAAGAGGGAATAGACCGAAAGCCCTTTCTTCTGCAGGGTGGAAATTCCCGTGGACTTGTAAAATATCCGGTTGGAATAGTTGATGATGCCCGCGCGGTCGCACAGGATGATCATGTCGCGCGAGCGCTCGACGAGGTTGCGATATTTTTCCTCCGAGGCCTGGAGCTTCATCGAGCTTATCTGGCGGTTGAACTCTATCGCCGCCGTGTTGGCCAGGAAGTTCAGATACTCGTAATTCCGCTCCAGGGTGTCCACGGCGATGGAGAGCCCTATGGCGCCCAGGCTGGTGCTGTTGGTCTTCAGGGGGAACACGACGATCGAGGTGTCCCTGACCCTGGAGGCGATGCGCTCCACGACGAGCTCGTCCAGTCCCGCGAAACACTCCTGGAGGAATACCCGTATGCCCCGCTCGCCCCGGTAGGGCATGGGCTTGCCGGTCCGTACGGCGTGGACGAAGGGGTTGCGCGGATGGCGCTTCGGGGAGACCTGCCTTCCGAGTATCCCCGCGCCCAGAATGGATTCGAACTCCGAGAGCATCGGTGCGGGGTGCGCCTTCACGCACTTCATGGCGCGCTCGTCGCTCATCACCACCACAATGAACTGCGCCCCCAGGTCCGAAAATCCGCTGATTATCCGGTCCATGCTCTCATCGAGGTGATGCACGCCCTTGATTTCGTATATGGTGTTCACGAGCACCGACAGCATGCGTTCCTTGGCGCGCCGTTCGTCTATCTGGATATGTATGGTGTTTTCGAGGTCGCGGCTGTGGGATTCCTGGAGCATCTGCCGTTCCACGGAATCGGTGATATCCTGGACCGCTATCATGACGGTCGTGATGGCGCCGCCGGCGTCCTTGACGGGGACCACGTCCTTGCGATAATAGGTGGTGCCTCCATCCTTTTCCACCGGGCATACGGCCGAGGTATCCTTGCCGGTGAGAAAGGCCGTAGTCGCCGGACACTGGGGGCAGGGGCCGGAAAGGGGCTTGTCGTGGAAAATTTCGTAGCAGAACCGGTCACCCTGTCTGGGACCCGCGAACTGCCGGTCGAATCGTGTATTGGTTTCCCTGATCCTGTAGTCCCTGCCGAGAATGAATACGGGAAGCGGGGTCGCCCTGAAGAGCCCCTTGTAATCATGGGTCTCTCCGCGTTTGTCGCCCGGAATGTGGTCTTTTTTCGTACTCATGTGCTCTGGTTATTCCGCTGGGTTGTGTTCCACGTCTTAGGGCCCTGGCACGAATGGATATGGAAGCCTGCGCCGGGTTTGCCGCTATTTTTATCCCGGACGCGCATTACTTATATTTCGGCGCGACGGACCGCCTCTAACACAAAATAATTGGGGTTCCTTCTCCAAAGATGAGGTAACAGGGATAATTTGCGGGAATTTCCGAATAACTCGCTTTAGACGGAGTAAGATGCCTCTTTTTTAACCAGTATCTCCTTGATCTTGGAGTCACCGGCGGAAAAGTAGATTATGTGGCTTTCAAGTATCTTGTACTCGCTCATGAGCCTGAGGAAATCGTCATCCAGACCGTACTCCAGGAGATCGACTTCCCGCATCCGCGCCTTGTTTATAAATATTGCCTTCATGTCACTCCTGTGCCAAGTGCGTATGCTTCCGGCGCCCTGGGCGAAGAATCGCGCGGAGGGCCGTCACGGTTCAACAAGCCTTTGCTCCGATTCGCGCGGCACTAAACGATCCCGGATGAAAACCCCGGATATCGAAAGACGCCATGCGTTAACATGCTAGGAGGCCGGTCGATATTTGTCCAGTCTTTTACAATTTTTCATTTCCCGGGGTCATTCGTGCCCCCCGGAGGCCGCATCGCGCGCCCGGTTCACCGCGATTTTACATATTTGTAATTGACAAATAGTTTTAACTTTTGCTTTTTTGCCTAGCAGCGCGTCGGATTGGTCCGTCCCGGCGGGGCGCGTGCCGCCCGTTCCATGAATGCCGTGTTTTTTCTTGATTATACCGCGCTCGTATGCACACATTTACTCGCAGGCGCTCGTCCGCCGAGGTGATACATGCCCAAACGTGAAGACATAAAAAAGATACTCATCATAGGCTCCGGGCCCATCGTGATCGGGCAGGCGTGCGAATTCGACTACTCGGGTTCGCAGGCGTGCAAGTCACTCCGCGAGGAGGGCTACCAGGTGGTGCTCATCAATTCCAACCCGGCGACCATCATGACCGACCCGGAGCTGGCCGACCGCACCTACATAGAGCCGATCAACGCCGATGTTGTCGAGAAGATCATCGCGCGCGAGCGGCCGGACGCGGTGCTCCCCACCGTGGGCGGCCAGACGGCGCTCAATGTCTCGCTCGAGCTCCATGAGCGGGGTGTGTTCGAAAAATACGGCGTAAAGCTTATCGGCGCGAATATAGATTCAATTAAAAAAGCCGAGGATCGCGACCTCTTTAAAAAAGCTATGATCGATATCGGTCTCGAGGTTCCCGATTCAATGCTGGCCTCGTCCATGGACGAGGCGTTGCTCGCGCTCGAACGGATCAAGCTCCCCATCATCATACGGCCGGCGTTCACCCTGGGCGGGACCGGGGGCAATATCGTCTACAACAAGGAAGATTTCACGGACCTGGTCCGCAAGGGCATGGACGAGTCTCCGATAAACCAGGTGCTCCTGGAGGAATCGGTCATCGGGTGGAAGGAATTCGAGCTCGAGGTGATGCGCGACACCCAGGACAACGTCGTCATCATCTGTTCCATCGAGAACCTCGATCCCATGGGGATTCACACCGGCGATTCCATAACCGTCGCCCCCCAGCAGACGCTCACCGACCGCGAATACCAGAACCTGCGCGACATGTCGATCCGCATCATCAGGGAGATCGGGGTCGATACCGGCGGCTCCAACATCCAGTTCGCGGTGAACCCGCGGGACGGACGCGTCATGGTCATCGAAATGAACCCGCGCGTGAGCCGCAGCTCCGCGCTCGCCTCCAAGGCGACGGGTTTTCCCATCGCGAAGATCGCGGCGAAGCTCGCGATCGGGCTTACCCTGGACGAGATTCCCAACGACATTACGCGGGAGACCCCCGCGAGCTTCGAGCCCACCATCGACTACGTCGTCGTGAAGATCCCGCGCTGGGCCTTCGAGAAGTTCGAGGGCGCGGACACGAGGCTGGGGACGCAGATGAAATCGGTGGGCGAGGCGATGGCGATAGGCCGCACCTTCAAGGAATCCTTTCAGAAGGCGCTGCGCTCGCTCGAGATCGACCGGTACGGCTTCGGCTCCGACGGGAGCTTCAAGCTCGACGACGCGCTCAAGGGGCTCTCGGAAAAGGTGCAGAGGGATTTCCTGGAACAGGGGCTCGTGAACCCGCGCGAGGACCGCGTGTTCTACCTCGAAAAAGCATTATCGCTGGGCTGGAGCGTCGAGCGCCTGGAGCAGCTCACGCGCATCGATCCCTGGTTTCTCGATCAGCTCAGGGAGATCGTCGAGGCGGGGAAGGAATTCTCGCGCGAATACGAGCAGAACGGACTGGTTCCCGAATCGGTACGACGCATGAAGACGCTCGGCTTCTCGGATATGCAACTGGGATTCCTCTCGAACGCCGCGCAAATCAAGGACCTGCACGAGAAGGGCATACCCTTCAAGAAGGAGCTCTCGAAAACCATCAAGCAGAAGGAGCGCGCGGTGCGCGAGTTCCGCTTTAGCAATGGAATAATTCCCGGCTTCCGGCTTGTCGACACCTGTGGGGGCGAGTTCGAGGCCTTCACCCCGTACTACTATTCGTCCTTCGACGACGAGGACGAGACCCGTGAATCGAAAAGGATGCGCGTCATGATCCTGGGTGGCGGGCCCAACCGGATAGGGCAGGGCATCGAGTTCGACTACTGCTGCTGCCACGCCTCCTTCGCGCTGCGCGAGGAGGGCATCGATTCCATTATGGTGAACTCGAATCCCGAGACGGTCTCGACGGACTACGACACCTCGGACCGATTATACTTCGAGCCCCTCACGCTGGAGGATATTCTTCATATCTACCGGCGCGAGAAGCCCGACGGGGTCATCGTGCAGTTCGGCGGGCAGACCCCGCTCCGCCTGGCCAAGGCGCTCGAAGAAAACGACGTGAAGATTATCGGCACCTCCCCCGACTCCATAGACCGCGCCGAGGACCGCGAGCGTTTCGCCCAGGTGGTGCACGCGCTGAAGCTCCGCCAGCCGGAGAACGGCATCGCCTTCACCGCCGAGGACGCGATCGCGACCGCGAACCGGATCGGCTATCCCATCCTGGTGCGTCCCTCGTACGTGCTGGGCGGGCGCGCGATGTCCATCCTGTACGACGAGAAGAGCCTGGTCGAGTATATAAGCACGGCGGTGACCCTTTCGCCCGAGCATCCCATCCTCGTGGACGATTTCCTCGAGGACGCGATCGAGATCGACGTGGACGCCCTGTGCGACGGGGAGCGCGTGTTTATAGGCGCGATCATGGAACACATCGAGCAGGCGGGCGTGCACTCGGGCGACTCGGCCTGTATCATCCCGCCGCTCTCGATAAACCGCTTCATGATGGACGAGATCGCGAAATCCACCGAGGCGCTCGCGATGGAGCTGGGCGTTATCGGGCTCATCAACATCCAGTTCGCGATCAAGGACAGTCTCCTCTACGTCCTCGAGGTGAACCCGCGCGCCTCGCGCACGGTGCCCTTCGTGTCCAAGGCGACCGGCATCCCGCTCGCGAAGATCGCCGTGAGGCTCATGCTGGGAAAGAAGCTCGCCGATTTCAAGCTCGTGAAGATGAAGGAGACGCCGTATATCAGCGTGAAGGAGGCCGTGCTCCCGTTCAATAAATTTCCGGGGGTGGACACCCTGCTCTCGCCCGAGATGAAATCGACGGGGGAGGTGATGGGGATCGCGGCGCATTTTGGCGAGGCATTCTTCAAGGCCGAGATGGCGGCGGGCGACCTCCTGCCCATGGAAGGGACCGTGTTCCTCTCGATCAACCCGCTCTCGAAGGAGGCGCTCCTGGGGGACATCCGGCTCCTGTACGATAACGGGTTCCGCCTGGTCGCCACCGAGGGGACCGCGCTCTATTTCAACGACAACGGCATCCCCTGCGAGCGTGTGTTCAAGGTGAGCGAGGGACGGCCCAACATTATCGACCTGATCAAGAACGGCGAGATCGACCTGATCATAAACACGCCCACGGGAAAGATTCCCAAGCACGACGCCTTCACGATCCGGCAGGCTGCGCTGCGCTATCACGTGCCCATTATAACGACGATATCCGCGGCGAAGGCTGCCGTACAGGGGCTGCTCGAGGTCAGGAAGAACGGCGAGATCACGGTGAGATCGCTCCAGGAATACCACAAGGAGGCCGATTAAATGGGCGAACAGATCATTCTGAACAAGGACGACATCGCGCGCATCCTGGACGAAACCGCGGACAAGATCCACGCGGAAATCCCGAACCTGGACGAGCTCGCGATCGTGGGGATCCAGACACGCGGTGTGGAGCTCGCCACCAGGCTCCTGGCGCGCCTGGAGCGCCTGTCCGGGAAGAAGATCAGGTCCGGCATCCTCGACATCACGTTCTACCGCGACGACCTCGCGACGCGGGGGGTGCTCCCCGTCATCAAGGAAACCAAGATCGAGTTCAATATCACCAAGAAGACGATACTGCTCGTGGACGACGTGCTCTTCACCGGCAGGACCACCAAGGCGGCGCTTGAAACCCTCACCACGTTCGGGAGGCCGCAGGCGATCCGCCTGTTCGTGCTCGTGGACCGCGGCAACAGGGAACTGCCCATCCAGCCCGATTATTTTGGCTTCAGGGTGGACACCACCCTTGAGGACAAGGTGCGGGTGCGCCTCAATATCCACGACAACACCGAGGACCACGTGAGCCTCACACGCCCCTGACGGGGGCGGTGTGGGAGACGATATCACCAGCCGAATTTTCACGGGATTGTAAAAAATACTCGCCCTCCCTTGAATATCCCGGGTATTGCACTATATTTCACGCATTGTATCTCGAGGGGAAGGCTTATTCATTCCGCGGAGAAACAAACAGAAAAGCGGAAACCATGTGGGGTGAATGGCCATGATGAAGGCAGTAGCGGCGCACCTGGACGATTTCGACAAGCTCCTTTGCAGAAAGGTATCTTTTTTGACCGGGGCGCGTTTTTTCGACCGGATCATGTACCTGCTCTCCGCAAGCGCGGACGGGTACCTCTATATACTCCCGGCGATCGCGATTCTGGTGTTCGACCTGCAGGGGGCGCGGACCGTCTTCGGGGTCACGCTCTCGGCGTTCGGGATAGAGCTCATTATTCAAAAGGCGGTAAAGAACCTGGTGAGGCGCGAGCGCCCGTGCGAAAGCGCAGGGATCCAGTGCCTGGTGAAGCCGCCCGACAAGTTCAGCTTTCCCTCCGGGCATACCGCGGGCGCGTTCCTGATCGCGGCCGTGCTCCCCGTATTCTACGGATTCAGCCCCATCCCGTTATATGCATGGGCCTCGGGGGTCGCGTTCTCAAGGGTGTACAACGGCGTGCATTATCCCTCCGATGTAATCAGCGGGGCAATTCTTGGCGTTGCGTCCGCATATGGCGCCATGTGGGTGATACTCTAGGCATTAAAGGGGTCAGAGCCCCGCAGTACCGGCCCTCCCGCGTATCATGGCAGGAGGGCCTTTCCGGCGAAACCATGATTTCAGCCCTTCCTGCGCGCCTCCAGGTTTTGACGCGCGGCGGGGTTGGGGATGAACGACAGGAGGCCGTCCAGCTTCGCGCAGGAATAATCGGCGCAGGCGGCACAGGTGTCGTGTCCCTTCTCCATCCCGCACAACCGCACGACGCACGACTTGCAGTGGCCGAAAAGCGTATCGGATCCCGAAAGACAGCCGTCGCAGTTTATCTCGTCGATCGTGAACGGACGGCCGAACATCTTCGACCAGAGTTCCGCGACCTTTGCGCGCTTCTCATCGTCGTTTTTTTGCGTCGCCCGGTACACGGGACATGCCGCGCAGTCGAGCCCGCACATTGCAATCATTTCACTCATGATGTTCCTCCCTGTGTGAATATCGGATCGTTAAATTCTTTTTAAATTGCGCATAACGGTCAAAGAAATCTCACTGAAGCATGAAAAGCTCCCGTACGTCCTCGCGCCCCATGATTTCCAGGATTCGTCCCGACAACTCCGTGTTTTCCTCAAAGGGCGTGTCGCGATAGAGGCGGAGCGCATTTGACAATTCCTTCGTGCGTTCCCGGGTCTTCACGACGACCACGTCCGCGATCTTCCGCCGGTGCGAAGCCGTGCTTCCCGCGTCCCCGTCCGGGAGCCACCGCGCGCGGATCATGTTCCCGACTTGAAGCGCGCATCGGCACGGGTTTGCGGGATCGATGAGCCCGCAGCGCGCCTCAAGGAAATTCGCGAGCTGCTTTCGCGCGCGGGAAAGGAGTGCGCGGAAATTGGACTCGCTTACGCCCAGTATCTCCGCGCCGGAGCGCGCGCCCGCCTGGAAGATTTCGCCCAGGATGAAGGCGAGCCTCTTGCGCCGGTCCAGGCAGAGCAGGAGCCCCGTCAGGCAGAGCTCCCGGGCTTCATCGGCGAGGAGCCGATAGTCGGGACGGTTCGAGTCGCGGGTGTCCTCCAGGTCATCCACCGCGGGCGTGAAGGCGTCCTTAATTCGCGCGCTCGCCACGAGCGTTTCGGGGCCCCTGGTCCGCATAGTGATCACGTGGTTGGCGGCGATACGGTAAATCCAGGTGCGTATCGATCCCTTCGCCGGATTGTAAGCCGACAGGTGCGTGACGATCTTCAGCAGTATCTCCTGCGTCACGTCCTCCGCATCGTGGCGGTCGAGCACCATCTTGAGGGCGATGTTGTATATCCAGGCCTGGTGGCGGTAGACCAGCCGCTCGAGCGCGGCGGCGTCCCCTTCGAGCACGCGCGCGACGATGTCCTCGTCCCTTTCGGTCTCGTCCCTGATCTCGACAAACGGGTTGTACATCGTTCCTCCCCCTGTCCCTTATACACAATAAACCCGTGTTCGTGACAATCGCGAGCGTTTTTTTTTGCGCCGGGCAGAGCGAACCGATCTCCGGAGAGCAGCCTCGCTGAAAACCATTACGCAACGATCACGATCCTTAAATTCGTGTTCATTCGCGTCCATTCGCGGTTAATGCCTTTGTATTTTACCGCGGATTTACACGGATTTCCACGGATTTCCACGGATCACGGAAGAGCAGGATAGTCGGTTTTCCACAAACCCGCTCCGCTGAAAACCATTACGCAACGATCAGGCCAACAAAAATCCGTGTTCATCCGTGTCAATCCGTGGCCAATGCCTTTGTATTTTGCCGCGGATTTACACGGATTTCCACGGATCACGGCGATGCGGGGGCCAATACGCCCGTCCATAAAGGATTTGCCGTCCCGCGCGGGTCATGCCTGAATGGCGCTGCGATGACGATACCGGAGGTAACGGCGTGAAGATGACGCTCGGATGCGTGACCTGCAGCGTGAGACAGATAGAGGCACTGCTCGAGCATGCCCCGATCGACCCCGATGCGAAGATGGCCTGCATGAAGGCCGCGCTCGCCGGCCTGGCCGCGTTCGACATGAACCTGTCGCCCCCGGCGGCCGCGGCGGCGTTTCACGCAAAGATCAGAGACCTGCTGGGCGACGAGGACCCCTACCGTGAATTGAAGCGCCGCAGCACGCAAGTCTCGCTCGAGCTTTTTCCCGCGATGAAGGCACGCGTCGATGCGAGCCCGGACCCGCTCATGGCCGCGCTCAGGGTCGCGATCGCCGGGAACATCATAGACTATGGCGCGCGGCAGGGGGCGGGGCGGGCCGATATACTGGAGTCCATGGAGCGCGCCCTGGCGGGCGACGCGGACGAGGACTTCGCGCGCGCGTTCCGGGAGGACGCCGCGCACGCGGAGCGCATACTCTACGTGGGCGACAACGCGGGGGAAATCGTTTTCGACCGGCTGCTCCTCGAGCGCCTTGGCCCTTCGCGCGTAGTCTTCGCGGTACGGGGCGGCCCCATCATCAATGACGCGACGCTGGACGACGCGCGTGCGTCGGGCCTGGACGGGTTGGTGCGCATTGTCACGACGGGGGCCGCGCTCCCCGGGGTGGACGGACGCGCATCGTCCCCCGAATTCCTGGACGCGCTCGCCTCCGCGGACATGATTGTCTTCAAGGGACAGGGGAACCTGGAAACGGTCATCGACGGCGAGCTCGATGGGTTCGCGAAGCGGGGGGCGCGGATGTACTTCCTGCTCAAGGTAAAGTGCGCGTACGTCGCGGCGCGCCTGGGAAAGGATCTTCTCGACATCGCCTGCCTGCCCGCACCGTCGGAGCCTAAAGGACACGGCATCCCACTTTGCCGACAAAAAATCCGCGTTCATCCGCGTCAATCCGTGGCCAATGCCTTTGTATTTTGCCGCGGATTTACATCGACCTGTACCGCCGGGAGCGTGAAAAAAAAGGTCGCTCCTTTCCCGGGCCTTGATTCCGCCCATACGCGTCCCCCGTGCCGGCAGACGATGCGCTGCACAATGGTAAGACCCACACCCGTGCCGGGGAATTCCTCCTGGGGATGCAGCCGCTCGAAAATTTCGAAAAGCTTATCGGCATCCTTCATGTCGAAACCGATACCGTTGTCCTTCACGAAATAGGTATTTTCGATCCCCTGGTTCCATCCCCCCATTTCTATTTTTGGATGGCGCTGCCGCGACGAATATTTGAGCGAATTCCCTATCAAATTTTTAAGAAGCTGCTCGATCATGACCTCGTCGCCGAAGCACGGGGGCAGGGTGCCCGCTTGAAGGCTGGGCTGCCGGTCATCCTCCCGCGGACCGAGCAGCGAGAATATGCGCGTCGACATCGCGGCAATATCGATCGGCTTGAGATCGAACTGGTGGTTTTCCAGGCGGGAAAGCTCCAGCAGGTCGCTTAACAGGTTTTCCATCCTGCGGACCTCGTCCCCGATTATCTTCAGGTAGCGGTGCGCCTCATCGGGGATGAGCCCGCCGAAATGACGGGCGACCAGGTTCGCGTACCCGCCTATGGTGAGGAGCGGAAGGCGAAGATCGTGCGAGACCGTGTAGTTGAACGCCTCGAGCTCCCTGTTCGCCTCCTCCAGCTTCGCGACGGCGCCCGTGAGATTCTCGTTGAGCGAGCGTATTTCCTCCTCCGCGCGCCTGGCCGCGGTAAGGTCGTGCACGAACACCACCACAAGCTCCTCGTCCTGGATGACCACGAGGCGCGCGCGCACCTCGCAGGGAAAGACGCTGCCGTCTTTTCTCATGTTTCTCGTCTCGATGAAAATGCCGTCGCCGGCAAGCCTGTCGCGGACGGCATCCGGATGGATCATGCCGGCGTCCCCGGGGAGCAGGTCCATCACGGTGATGCCGTGCAATTCCTCGCGAGTGTAGCCGAACTGGTCGCACGCCGACTGGTTGCAGTCCAATATGCGGCCGTCCAGGGATTCCAGGAAGACGGCGTCGGTCGACGATTCGAGTATCGTACGGTTCTTGATCTCGCTTCTCTTGAGCTTCTCCTCATAAAGCCGGCGCCCGGCGATCTCCCGCTGGAGGCTCGTGTTCGCGGCTTCGAGCTCCCCCGTGCGCGCGCACACGAGCTCCTCGAGGCGGTCGCGGTACCCGTGCAGCTCTTCCTCGGCCTGCTTGCGGCTGGTGATGTCCAGTACGAACCCGTCGAGGCGCGCCACCTCGCCCCATTCGTCCAGGATGACCGACGCGGTATTGGATATCCACCGGGTCTCGCCGTTCTTGTGGACGATGCGGTGCTCGATCGGGTCCGGGTTCAGGTTGGCGCGCACGTTCCCGAAAAACGCGAGCACGCGCTCGCGGTCCGCGGGATAGAGCATCCGGTGCCAGAGGTCGGGATCGGCCTCGTATTCCGCGGGGGTGTACCCGGTCACCTTTTCGGATTGCGGGCTGTGAAATGCGGACGAAAGCGTCCCGCCGGTGAAGTATACGCTGTACACGTATTCGTTAATATTCCGTATGAGCGTTCCCAGGCGCTCCTCGCTGCGTTGGAGCTCTTCCTCGGTGCGCAGGCGCCCGATTATACCGTCCAGGTTTCTCCGATAATCCTTCAGCATACGGAATACGACATACCAGGCGGACACCAGTCCGGCGGCTGTTCCCGCCGCGGCTCCAAGGAGCAGCCGGTACGGTGCCGGCAGGCCCGGCGCGAGGATAAATTCAAGAAGCTCCACGAGGAGGACGATCGCGAGGGCGCACAGCGCCGCCCCGGCCAGGGCCCCGGGAATGCCCGGGCCCTGCCTGTGGGGGGAAGCGCAGGGATCCCCCCGGAGGGCTGATTTTTCGCGCATGTCGCTGTCGTTCCCATTCCGCATGGGACACCTTCGCTTTCGGCGTCGCGGGGGATAGCACCCCGGAATCGGCAGCCTGGCAATGCGAATACGACATTGTGTACACGGGATAGGGAGATCGTTCCATACCGGGTGCGATATGGACGCCTGCAGAAAATATATGGATGTATCGCTATGAAGTCAAGGAACCGGGCTACGCGTCTCCTAGTGCGGCAAGCTCTTCGTCGAATCGGCGCGTTTCGTCCTCGTGGCGGCAGGTCGCCTCGTCCAGGTCCGCGTAGAGCGATTCGGCGCGCGAGGAGAGGTCGTGGGCGCGGATAGACAATTCCTGGATCCGCGCGCCCTCGCCCAGCCGGGAAGCCTCGATGAGCAGGCGGTTCGTCTCCGCGAGCTCCGTTTCCGCGGCGGCGATTTCCTCTTCGAGCGCGCCGATACGCTTTTCTAGGGGCTTAAGGGTGCGCGACCGCCGGGTGACGATATCGGACCGAATCCTCCGTAGCTCCTTGCGGTTCAGGGCTGCCTCCGATGAAGAGGACCCGTCGCGATCCGCCGCCGCAGACTCCTCCTCCCAGCCGATCTTCCCGAGGAAGTCCTGGTACGTTCCCTCGTGCACCTGCGCCTTGCCCCCCTGGAAGGCCACGATGCGCGTGGCGAGGGCGTGAAGGAACATCTCGTTGTGGGTCACCATGACCACCGCGCCGTCGAAATTGTCGAGCGCCGCGAGCAGGGCGTCGCAGGATTCCATGTCGAGGTGATTGGTGGGCTCGTCCAGTATGAGGATGTTCGCGGGCGCCGCGAGGATCCTCGCCAAAAGCACCCGGCTCTTCTCCCCGCCGGAGAGCACCGCGATCTTCTTGAGCGCGTCGTCGCCCTCGAAGAGCATCGCCCCGCAGATATTGCGCGCCGCCTGCCGCTCGCCCGAGGGCACGACCGAAAGGACCTCGTCCTCGATCGTCATCGTGGGCCTGAGGACGTGCATGTTCGTCTGCGCGTAATAGCCCATCCGCGTATTGGGATTCAGGCTCACCTCGCCGGCCGCCGGCGCGAGGTCTCCCGTCATGAGGCGGAGCAGGGTGGACTTGCCCCTGCCGTTTCGTCCGATCACGCACACGCGATCGTTGCGCCCGATCGTGAGATCGAACCCGTTAATGAGCCAGGGTTCCCCGCCGGAATACGAAAAGGTGATCCCCTGGGCCGTGAGCGTGTACTTGCCCGGGAAGGGGGCCTCCCTGAACGCGAAGTCGAGCGTCTTGATCTTTTTGAGCTTGTTCTGCTTTTCCTGCTTTTCCAGCGCCTTCACGCGCGACTGCACCAGGCTCCCCAGGCGCGCCTTCGCGCGGAACCTGCTGATGAACACCTCTATCTCCTTGCGGCGCCGCTCGTCGTTCACGCGCGTTTTTTCGTAGATCTCCTCGTCCTTGATGATCTGCGTGTAGAACTTGTCCGTCCCCCCGGCGATCTTGCGCGCCTTGCCGCGGTGCAGGCCTATCGTGTGCGTGATGACGCCGTCCATGAATCCGCGATCGTGCGTGATGAGCAGCAGCTCCGACTGCCACTGGTTCAGGAAGCGCGCGAGCCAGCGTATCGAGGTGATGTCGAGGTAGTTCGTGGGCTCGTCCAGGAGCAGGAGGTTGGGGGTCGATACGAGCGACTTGGCGAGATTGAGCCTCACCTGGAAGCCGCCGGAGAGCTCGCGCGGCGCCTTCTGCATGTCGGCCGCGGTGAACCCCAGGCCGGAGAGAATCTTTTCCACCTGCCACTTCTCGTCGCGGTGCGCCTCGGGCAGTCCCCGGCACCCCTCCTCGATGACCGAGGACTCCGAGAAGGTGAGGACCTGGCTCACGTGACCCACGCGGTAATGGCGCGGGATCACCACGGTCCCGGAATCGGCCTGTTCCTCGCCCAGGATGATGCGGAAGAGCGTGGTCTTCCCGTGGCCGTTGCGGCCCACGAGCCCCGCGCGCTCCCGGAAGCCCAGGCTGAAGCTCACGCCGTCGAAGAGCATGCGCGCGCCAAATGACTTGGAAAGGTTATCGACGGTGATCATGGGTTGGACTGTGCAATGGGTTTATCGGCGCTCCAGGGTCTCAAGGCTCCCGGATAGCCCGGGCCCATCCTGAAATCAACCCCATTTTTCCGGCGCGGTCCATTTTTTTTATGGCCGCCTCGCGCTTAAGGGCCGCGCTCCGGTCCGGGGCCCGCTCCTCGTAGGCGAGCTTGAAGGGAAGGCGCGAACGGACGTAGCGGGAGCCCTTTCCCTCGAGGTGCTCGCGCATGCGGGACTCGAGGTCGTTCGTAATGCCGGTGTAGAGGCTCCCGTCCCGGCAACGGAGCACGTAGACCGTCCAGGCCGCGGGCTCCCCGGCCGTCACGGCCTGCGCCTTCTAAGGAATAGGGTGCATGCGCACAGCGCAGGCAGGATGATTTTCAACGGTGCGTTTTGCATGGCGTCCGGCTCCTTTTTGTTTCGGGTCAGGGTATGCATGCGCGAGAAAAATCTCAATTGTTTTTCGGCGCGGAAACGTTTCCGCGCTTTCACCGCGCCAGTCCCAGGCAGATGCGCGTCGCCATCGCCGCGGCGTCCTCGGTGGAAAGAGCTTTCTTGATCGTCGCGTCGAAGTACACCTCAGCCGAGGGCGGAAACTCCGCGTCCCCCGTACGATACGCGAGTACAAGGTAGAGCGCGCCCACTCCCTGGATGCGCGCCCCCAGGTCTCCCAGGGCCGCCTCGCTCCACCTGAAGCGGTCGAGCCGTTTCCGGAGCACGGCAATGTCGTTCCCGATCGATTTCACGAGCGGTGCCGCGGTGCGCGCCAGGAAGGGCCCCAGGTAGAACGCGCCCCCCGGCAACTCGCGGAAACTCATGAGCTCGCCCGTTTCCCGCACCGGCGCGCGGTTCAGGAGGTAGTGCAAGGCGAGCACCCGGTCGACCGGGCGGGCCGGCTCCCCCGATTCCGCGTCACGTGCCGTGAATCCGGGCGGCCGGAGCACGATGACCCTCCCGAAAACCTCCAGGGAAACGGTCCCGTCCGGACACGGGGGTGCGAGCCCCAGGACGGCGCAGCGTTGGGCCATGTCCGCGCGAGCGAGCTCCTCCGCCGCGATCTCCGCGGCGCGCTCGCAGGCACGTTCCCTGTTGGTGCGATGCTCCATGCGCCCCCGGATTCGGTGAAGTGTAAGCGGGTAGTTCCCGGTTCGCGACAGGACCCGGGATATCAAACCCCGCACAGCTCATCAAGCATTATTAGGTGAAGAGGGCTGTCCGCAATTCGCGGTTCGGATCAACAATTGAGTTGAAATATCGGTCCCCATGCCCTTAATTAATCCTGCGAGGATGACACCCCGCATGACGGGAAACGGACCGGCCACATTGTGCCGGGGTCCCGCACTTTTTGGGAATCGGAAGCCGGGAATCGTCCGGGGTCCGATACAACCCGCACAGGAACGGTGAATAAACCCATGAAAACAAGATATGTACCGATTATAATCCTTTTAACGGCAATCCTCTCCTGTGGGGGCGGAGGCGGCGGGGGAGGCGGCGGCAGTACCGATATACAATACTGGACCGCGATTGACTGGCAGACGGTCAATGCAAATTTCTATGCCGGATACACCTACGACGGCCTCGCGCCCTCCTGCTCGGGGGCCCCGGGCACCTACAGCAGCGATTTCAGGTTCTTTTACAAGGAAGGCTCGGTAGACAAGCTCCTGGTTTTTTTCCAGGGAGGTGGCGCATGCTGGCACGGGAGTAATTGCCTGGATACATCAACCTATTCGGAAGAGCTGCAGCTTTACGATAACCAAAGCATCCTTGATATAATCAGCAACGGCGGTGCGCTCACCTACGGTCCCGGCTACGGGGGAATCTTTGATTTCACGGATGACCGCAATCCCTTCAGGGACTGGAACATGGTCTATATCCCCTATTGCACCGGCGACCTTCACTGGGGCGCGAATGACGCCAGCTACACGACTGCCGGTTCCGGCACGCAGACGATCCATCACCGGGGAAGCGTCAATTTCCATCTTGTGCTTCAGTGGATGATCGATACATTCGCCACGGATCCGGATACGGTTTTCGTAACCGGGATAAGCGCGGGCGCATACGGGGCGATCATGAACTTTCCCTTTATCCAGGGAGCATTCCCTTCTTCTCACTTTTTCGTCCTGGGAGACGCGGGAAACGGTATCGTAAACAATAATTTCCAGACTGTCGGCGTCCTTAACTGGGATATCCAGGCTCCAGTATCGACCGACATCCTCGTGGACGACGATTTCACCGCGTTTGACTCGGGTAATATAGAAACACTGGCGCTCTCGGACGTTTATGCCGCGATCGCGAACCACTATACCACCGCGAAGTTCGCGCAGTACACCGCCGCGTGGGACGAAAACCAGTCGTATTTTTTCAATGTCATGGAAAAGATTGCCGCTGCGAATTATACCGAGGCTGATTGGAATGCGGTAAGTTGCACCACGTGGGATTCCTGGAACAACCAGATGAACAGCATGGTGGACGATACGGTGACGGGCGTCACGACGGGCACCTACCACTACTTCATCGCCCCCGGCGACGTGCACACGATCCTCATGGACGCGGACCTCTACCAGACGTCGTCCGCCGGCGTGCTCCTGGTCGACTGGATCAACGCGATGCTGAACGGCACGGCAGGCTTCGTGGACGTCGAGTGCACGGGCAATTGCGGCGAACCCGCCGGGGCGGTGTGTCCCTAGGACATTTCGGCGATGGGCTGTGTCCCGGGTCCCGACTCACTCGTGTGTTACCGGGGCGCGGTTGGGAACGCGGTTAGCCGCACGCATACTGCTGCGCGGCCGATTCCAGGTGGGTGCGGATATCGAAATACGACTTCATATTGGTGATGTAGAAGACCGAGAGGATCGATTTGTCGACGCAGACTATGGAGAGGTCCCTTCCGTTATGAAGGAGGATGCTCTTGATCTCCATGAGCAGGCCCACCCCGGTCGAGCTGAGATCGGTCACGTTCTTCATGTTGATGATGGTGTTGGGGTAGCGGGTCTCTTCAAGGACGTGCTGGATACTTTTAAGGATGATCGAGGCGTTGAAGAAGTCGATGGAATCGGTACAGATTTCGACCTCGATGCAGCCGTCGCGCTGCACCCATACCACCTGACGTTTCATGAGAACCAGCTTTCACATGGATGATAGCATCTGCATTGGGCAGATTATGACTCTTTATATTTTAAACGATTCTGATAAAATGAACAAACATTAATGCACATCTGCCGATACTATTTAATAATTAGTCGATTTGTCAAGAAATGTTTTCCCGGAAGCGATTTTTTTTCGAAGACGGCATATTTTTCCGAATTTTTAAGCCCGGGTGGGCGGAGAAACCGGCTGGTGGAATACTTACCGGCCCTCGCGCAGGGGGCGCTCCTCTTCGGCCTCGATGTATTGTTCCATTTCTTCGCGCGTAATGCTGACCAGGAAAGGCTCCCCGCACATGGGGCAGGCGCCGCGGTTGTCCCCCGTCACGACCGATGAAATCGTGAGCCCGAGCCTGGAGCCGCACAGGAGGCAGGTGCAGTCGGCTATCTTCATTTTTCCCGGCACGAGCATGCGGAGGACCTCCGAAAAAGTGGTTTACAGCGCGCGATTCAGCAATTAGGGATTTCGTATGCCGCGTGCTGTCAAACATTTTTTCCGCGGCGGATAATCCGGGGGGAGGCGGGACGTGCGGGAGGAGACATCCGGGCGCGGTGAAGGGGGGGATCGGCTCAGGGAGCTCGAGAAGCGCGTAAGCGAGCTCGAATCCGTCGAGCGGAAGATGCGCCTTGCCGAGGAGACCCTCCAGGTCTCCGAAAAGAAATACCGCACCATATTCCTGAATACCGGGACCGCGACCATCCTCATCGAAGAGGATACCACCATCGCCATGGTGAACGCCGAATTCGAGAAGCTTTCCGGCTTTTCGCGCGGGGAGGTCGAGGGAAAAAAGAGCTGGCAGGTATTTATCGCCCCCGAGGACCTGGGCTTCATGCTCGAATACCACCGGCTGCGGCGCTCCGGCGAGGAACGCGCGCCGCGGAACTACGAGTGCCGCCTCATCGACAAGTCCGGGGGGGTGCGCACCTGCGCCATGACCGTCGCCATGATTCCCGGCACCGCGCAGAGCGTCGCCTCGCTTATGGACATCACCGAGCGCATCCGCGCGGGGGAGGCGCTCAGGGAGAGCGAGGAGCGCTACCGTCTGCTCGTGGAGACGATGAACGAGGGGCTGGGAATCCAGGACGCGCACGGGGTGATCACGTATGTGAATCCGCGCATCTGCGAAATGATGGGCTACCCCAGGGAGGAGATCATGGGGAAGCCCACGATCGAGCTGCTCGAAGAGCGCTATCGTCCCCTGTGGCAGGCGCAGATGGAAAAAAAGGGCGGCGACCGCTACGAGCCATATGAAGTCGCCTGGAAGGACAGGAGCGGCCAGCCGATCCACACCATCGTATCGCCCAAGCCGCTGTTCGATGCGAAGGGCAATTTTTCCGGAAGCTTCGCCGTGTTCACCGACATATCCGGGCGCAAGAAGGCGGAAAAGGCGCTCGCGCTTTCCGAGGAAAAATTTTCCAAGGCCTTCCGGTCGAGCCCCGTCGCCGTGACCATTACCACGATCGGGGAGGGGCGCTTTATCGACGTGAACGAGAGCTTCCAGAAGATCACGGGCTGGGAACGCGGTGAGATCATCGACCACACGGTGGCGGACCTGCGCATCTGGCCGGACGCGGAATACCGGGTGGACCTGGTGGGACGTCTCCGGGCGCAGGGAAGCCTTCACAACATCGAGGTGCAGTTCCGCGTGCGCAGCGGGGAGATGCGCACCGGCATCTACTCGGCTGAGCTTATCGATCTGCAGGGGACGGGCTGCCTCATCTCGGTGTTCGCGGACGTGACCGAGCAGCGCAGGCTCGAACGCGAGCTCGTGAATATCAGCGAACGGGAGCGCAGGAAAATCGGACAGGACCTGCACGACGATCTGCAGCAGCATCTTATCGGCATAGAAGCCCTTTCCGCGCTCCTGGGAAGGCGGCTTGCCCGCGGGTCCAGGGGGACGGGTCAGCTCGCGCGCGAGATAGGGGAGCTTATTCGCGAGGCGGTCGAGAAGACGAGGCGCCTGGCGCGGGGATTGTGCCCCGTGTACCTGGACGAAAACGGGCTTGTCGCGGCCCTGGGAGAGCTCGCGGCGTCCGTGTCCGGGGCGTTCTCGATCGAGTGCGTCTTCGCGCACGACGAGGACGTCGCCATCACGGACAACACCACGGCCGTCAACCTGTTTCACATAACGCAGGAGGCCGTGGGAAACGCCGTGCGCCACGGCCGCGCGCGGCGGGTGGAGGTGCGGCTCGCGCGCGCCGGGGACGATATCGTCATCGAGGTCTCCGACGACGGGTGCGGGTTCGATCCCCGGACGGTGAGCGCGGGCGGGATGGGGCTGGGCATCATGCGCCACAGGGCGCGGACGATAGGCGGGGGGTTCGATATTCTTCCGCGCGAGGGAGGGGGCACGGTACTGCGATGCACGCTACGTCAAAAATCCTGATAGTCGACGACCATCCCATCTTCCGCAAGGGACTCTCCCAGCTCCTGGGCGAGGAAAAGGACCTGGTCGTGTGCGGCGAGGCCGAGGACGCCTTCGAGGCCGAACGCCTCATCGCGAAGCTGAAGCCGGACCTCGTCATCGTGGACATCACGCTCAGGGACACGAGCGGCCTGGAGCTGCTGCGCCACGTGCGCGAGCGCTATGAAGACCTGCCGGTGCTGGTGCTTTCCATGCACGACGAATCCATTTACGCCGAGAGGGTGCTCAGGGCCGGGGCGCGCGGCTACATCATGAAGCAGGAGATGAGCGGCAGCGTGGTCCAGGCCGTGCGCCAGGTGCTCGCGGGCAAGATCTTCGCGAGCCAGGCCGTCGTGGAGCGCATGCTGGGGCGGCTCGCCTCCCCGGCACAGGGCGGGGGCGACGACCCCGTCGCCGCGCTCTCGGACAGGGAGCTCGAGGTATTCCGGCTTGTCGGCAGGGGATGTGCGCGCAGGCAGATAGCCTCGAAGCTCAACGTGAGCGTGAAGACCGTGGGCACCTACCGCGACAAGATACGGGAAAAGCTCGGAATAGGAAACTCGGCGGAGCTGGTCCGCCGCGCGATCGACTGGGCGAAGCGCGAGGACCGGGAGCCGTAGGGGCGAAGACGAGCCGTTATTGGTAATCGGTCCCATTAATGTGTTGCGCGAATCTTCATAACCAGATATATAGACTGTGTGAATATTTTATCCTTTACCGGCATAGTGGTCTTTACCGCGTCGCTGCTGGAGGGCCTTTACATCATTTCAAACGACGCCAGGTCGGGGGCGAACCGGCTCTTCCTGGCGATCAGCCTGTCGATCGCCGTGTGGCTCCTGGGCGCCTCGTTCGGGTATTCGGCCGGGAACCGGGACCAGGTCGTGTTCTGGGTCAAGCTTTGCTCGCCGGGATTCATTTTCCTGCATGCCTTCATCCTGCATTTCGTGAGCAGGTACACGGGTCTGCTCGGGAACCGCCTGATCTGTCTCGCCTACATCCCCTCGTTCGTTTTCCTGTATATAAGCGTATCGGACCATCTCGTCTTCGCCAATTTTTACCGGGAAGGGAGATACTGGATCGCGGTGCCGGATTATTTCTCGACGGCCTTTTACTGTCTCATGGCCAATTACCTGAGCTACTATGCCGTGTCCCTGGCGATGCTCTACCTGAACATGCGTAAAACTTCGAGCCGCAGGGTGCGCGCGCAAAGCAGGATTATATTTTTTTCCATCCTGGCCACGATCCTGAGCTACAATATCGAACCTTTCCTGGTGCCGCTTTTTTTCGGAAACAAGACCTACGCGATTTCACCCATTTTCAGCGTCATATGGCTCACGGGGATATGGTACGCGATGGCGCGCTACAGGTTTCTGAGGATTAACATCGATTATTTCCAGGGCGCGATACTGGGTGCGCTGAACGACATGGTGCTGGTGGCGGACCCGGAAAAAAGAATTCTTATTATGAACAAGAGCATGTCCGCGCGACTGAATATCGGCGCAAGCCCCGCGGGCCTTGAAGATATCATCGTTGAAAAAGAGATACTGGACCGCCAGATTGGCGTCCTCGCGGAGGACGAAACCGCGCATATCCTCCTGAATTTCAGGACATCCGCGGAATCGACCGCGCTCATGAGGGTGAGCCTTTCGGTGTTCAGTGATAAATTCGGGGACAGGGTGGGGTACCTTTTCGTGGCGCACGAGGTATCGGACGCCCTGGCCGCAGCGAAGCGGAAAAAGATCACCGATCGCGAGCTGGAGGTCATCAAGCTCGTGCTCGCGGGCAACGGTAACCGCGAGATCGCGGAAGCGCTTGATATCACCCTCAAGACCGTCGAAACGCACATAACGAGCGTGTTCAACAAGCTGGGCCTGAAGAACAGGATCGAGCTTGCGGGCCATTTTTTAGGCGAAAATCAGCCCGGTTAGGCGATTTTTTAACAATATTCAAAATATTTCACGCCCTCTCAGGGTTTACCCCGATGACAAAGCCGCGCCCGCGGCTTAGAATCCCTCCGGTTTGTAAGGCTTACCCGAAACCGGTGGATGATTCGAAATGCGCACTTAAAACCAATATTCAGAGGATGGTCCATCATGCGTACACTCATGTTCCTAATCTTGATCGTGTTGCTGATCTTGCCTGTCGCCGCGCGCGCGGAAAAGATGCTGGTCGCCGTCATCGACCTGGAGGCCAAAGGGGTCTCGAAGATCGTGTCCAGCGCGGTTACCGATATTATCCGGTCCGAAATGGTGAAGACGGGGCTTTTCACCGTCGTGGAGCGCTCGCAAATGTCGGAAATCCTCAAGGAGCAGGGCTTCCAGATGACAGGGTGTACGGACCAGTCGTGCGCGGTGCAATTGGGCAAGCTGTTATCCGCGCAGAAGATTCTCGTGGGTGAGATCAACCGCGTGGGCCAGGCGCTCATGATAACCGTGCGGATCGTGGACGTGGAAAAGGGCTCGTCCGATTTCGCGGCAAACGAAAAATCCCCCACCGAGGACGATGTCGACAAGGCCGCCATGGCGATCACCAAGAGCCTTGCGGAGAATATCGTACAGGGCAACCAGGATTATTTCACCCCGAAGAAGACCGCGGGCGGGTATTATACGCGGGCCCTGTTTCCGGGCTGGGCGCAATTTTACACCGATCACGACACGAAAGGTTACGTTTACATGGGCAGCTTCATGCTGGCGACAGGGTTCGCCGCATTCACCTATCTCAATTATGCCGATGCCGCCAAGGCGTACGACGCAGTGCCGGGAGGGGCGGATCAATCGGAGTTCGACAAGAAGTTCAAAGCCAAGAAAGACGCAGCGGGCATGTTCGTGGGCGCAGCCGGGATAATGGGCGCGGTGTTTCTCGTCAACTGGATCGATGTTTTATTATTTTCGAAACCCGATTCATCGAACAAGACGGCGTTTGGCGGGCAACACAACTATGTTGCGTTCAATGCCGGTTATCTGCTCCATGACCCTCGGCCCGAGAAGGCGATGCGGGTAAGCTGTGGAATACGGTTCTGATTCCGGAATTTTAATTTTTTCCATGCGGCACGGGAGGACGATACCATGAAGACCCTGATAAAGCAATTTTCCTGTTTTATAGCGATGACCATAATAGGCGGCATGTTCTTTTCATGCTACATGTTCGAACGCACGAACGAGAACGACCCTAAAAGCCCGAATTACCGGCCGAGCAAATGGAGTGTAACGGTTACAAACGCCCCGTCGAACCTCGAAGAAGAGAGCAACGAATCACGGCAAATCGGGATCAAGCTCGCTTCCATCGCCGACTCCGATTTTACCCTTACGGTTGCGAGCAGCAACGCGGCAATTACGTGCAGCGGCGCTTCTTCCGTCGACCTTGCCTTTACGCCGGCCAATTCCCTCGTCGAGCAGTATGTGACGCTTGCGGCGGTCACCGATCCCAATGCCGTATCGGAATGGAGCACGATCTCGATAACGTCGGAATTTACGAAGGAAGTTTCCTTTAATATAAGGGCAGTCGATAAAGATGCGGTCAATATCGTGTTGAGCGGAAGCGGCACGCTGGCCGAGGGCGGTACGGGAACAATAGGCGTGAAGCTCACAAAAGACCCCGTGAACGAAATTACCGTAAATCTCGTTTCATCAATCCCCGGTTCGGTCTCTTTGGGCTCCTCGTCAGTCGTATTCACCCAGGCGAACTACGGTGTCGTTCAGAATATAACGACCAGCGGAATTGAAGACGCGAATGACGTCACCGAAACCGCGATTATCACCGCGACTGCCCCCGGCCTGGTGGACATGACACATGATATTGCAACGTACGATAATGATACTACGGTAGTCTTTGGCGGCGCGACCTCGGTCGATGAACTGTCCACGGCGACGATAACCGTAAAGCTTTCCGGGAATCCCGGGGTCCAGCGTATCGTCGATCTGTCTTCGTCTATCCCCGCATCCCTGACCATTTCACCCGACCAGCTTACTTTCAACCCAGGGGATGCGACGACGGAACAGGAGGTCACTGTCATCGGTGAGGAAGATGCAAATATGACAGGTGAATCGGTCGTCATCACTGCATCCGGTGCGGGTGTCGTCACGAAGACGCAGTCTGTTTCAACGGTAGATGTGAATGCTCCCATGAGCGCCTCCTTTTCCCCGTCTAATGGCTCCAGCGGCATCGCCCCGGACGCCAATATTGTCATCACGTTCAGCGAAGGCGTGGAAACGGCGGATAACGGCTGGAGCGTGGTTGCGGGCGGAATCACTTACAGCAATCTTTCGAATTTTGCACTCTTATCATGGAGCGGAGATACGCAATTAACGATAAATCCGGCTTCCGATTTTACCCGAGGGTCCCAGGTTGTAGTCGGCGTCAGCGGTTTCATCGCATCATTCGATGGATACACATTCGGTTCCCAGAACATTTCCTATAGGATCGGCACTATTGTTACCTATGATGGAAATACCAACACCGGGGGGAGCCCGCCGACCGATGGTACTGCCAACTATTCAGTAGGGCAAACGGTGACGGTCCTGGGTCAGGGCACGCTTACGAAAACAAATTATTCATTTGCAGGTTGGAATACCCAGACCGATGGGAAAGGAACTACCTATTGGAATCCGCAAACGTTCCCGATGGGTACCAGCAATGTAACCTTATATGCGAAATGGACGTACAATTACAGCCTCCGCGATACCGGACCGGGAGGCGGCCTGGTATTTTATGATAAAGGTTCCTATTCGAACGGCTGGCGTTACCTTGAGGCGGCTGCCAGCGACCAGAGTACGGCGGCGTCGTGGGGAGATAGTACGGGGAACGATTGTGACAGTTACCTGATACCGGGGGCCGATGGAACGGCTGTCGGGACCGGAAACCAGAATACAATCGATATAGATAATTATTGTTCGTCCACCTTGCTGGCGGCACATATTTGCATTAATCTGGTTACTGGTGGATATAGCGATTGGTTTTTGCCGTCTAAAGATGAATTGGGATTAATGTATACGCAGTTAAAAGCGTACTCGGTCGGCGGATTTTCGTCCGGCGTATATTGGAGCTCGTCCGAAAGCGGCACGAATATATACGCCTGGTACTACTATTTTAGTGATGGCAGTACCGGTACGACATTTAAGTCCAATCAATACTATGTCAGGGCTGTACGGGCATTTTAAGGCTGTTTAAGTGCATTACATTGACGTCGATAATAATGCAGGAAAGCACTGATATCGATAACGTTTGACTAAAATATAGAGCTCACACCCCGGCTGTCGTCGGATTCAAACCGCGGCTGCCGGTATTTTTTCCCACTATGCCACAATGCGGTATCGGGCATGGTGTGCAATATAGGAGAAGCCGGGTCGTGGGATACGTGCCGTGTTGTGATTCATCTCGAAATACAGGGGATCGGGATACCCCTTCATCCGAGATGCGCAATGTCTGAATCCCCCGAAATGCCTTCCGGCGATTTCACGCCCCTTTGAAAATATCGGTCCCCCAAATTCTTTAATCCTTTCCCACGCGCCCTTCGCGCATAGGTCTTCCACCTATTGAATAAAAAGCCTATCGCCCCCACGGTTCCAATCCCGCCGCCGATTCCCAAAGCGTGCGAATCGAGTTACCTTGGCGCTCAGGAAATATATTTCACAAGGGGGGACGCATATGAACTACACAGAGGAATATAAGAACAAACTCTCAACCGCGGAAGAGGCGGTCATGCTGGTGAAGTCGGGCGACTGGGTCGACTACGGGCATTTCGCCTGTTCGCCCACGTACCTGGACCCGGTGCTCGCGAAGCGCGTGAAGGAATTGCGCGACGTCAAGGTGCGCGCGGTCTGTTATCCCGGTCTGGCCGCAGTCGCGATGGCCGATCCCTCGCGCCGGTCGTTCACGTACAACAACTGGCATTTTTCCGGCGGGGACCGTATGCTTCACGACAGGGGGCTCTGCAACTACATACCGCTCAACTACCACGAGGGGGCGGACTACTACCGGCACCTGCGGGCCGACGTGTTTATGGTGAAGGCGGCGCCCATGGACCGGTTCGGCTATTTCAATTTCGGGCCTTCAAATTCGATCACCCGCGCCATCGCGGAGAGCGCCTCTATAGTGATCGTGGAGGTGAATACGAACGTTCCGTACTGCCACGGCGGCCACAACGAGGGCATCCATATCTCGGACGTTCACTGCATCGTCGAATCCGACAACGCGCCACTCATAAGCGTGCCCGCCGCCGCGGTGAGCGAGGCGGACCGGCGTATCGCCGAACGCATTATCGCGCAGATCGAGGACGGCTCCTGCATACAACTGGGGATCGGCGGGATGCCCAATGCCGTGGGCATGATGATCGCGGACTCCGGACTGAAGGACCTGGGCGTGCACACGGAGATGCTCGTGGACGCCTATGTGGACATGTACGAATCGGGCTGCGTGACCAACCGCCGGAAATCGATCGATCCGGGGAAGATCGTCTACACCTTCGCGCTCGGGAGCAGGAGGCTCTACGATTTCCTGGACCGGAACCCCTCCTGTGCGAGCTATTCGGCGGACTACACGAACGATCCCGTGCGCATCGCGTTTAACGATAAGGTGGTTTCGATCAACAATGCGGTCGAGGTCGACCTGTACGGGCAGGTGGCCTCCGAGTCCAGCGGCACCAGGCAGATATCCGGTACCGGCGGGCAGTTCGACTTTGCCTTTGGCGCGTTCCATTCGAAGGGCGGGAAGTCATTCCTGTGCCTGTCCTCCACGAAACAGGACAAGCAGGGGAACATCCTCTCGCGGATCCGCCCTACGCTTGCGCCCGGAACCATCGTGACCGTGCCGCGTACCATCGCGCAGTATATCGTCACCGAGTACGGCATCGCGATGCTCAAGGGCAAGAGCACCTGGGAACGCTGCGAGGCGCTCATCGAGATCGCGCACCCGAGCTTCCATGAAGACCTGATACGCGAAGCCGGGGTCATGGGTATCTGGACAAAGGGACACAAGGAGGACGCGCTGGTCGCGTAACGGGAAACGGACCGGTCAGGGGGGCGTTCGTGCGTGCGTGCCGTAGAGACGCGATTAATCGCGTCTCTACGGCACGCACGCACGCCACACGCACACCCCAAATACGAAAATCTGCGCGCTGCTGAATTATTTTTTAATCCGCACCGACGGAAACCTGCGCGCGTCCGTGTGCGGAAGAAAGAGGGCCGCGGTGTAGTGGTCCATGTACGCGGGGTCGGCGCCCGGGTCGATGTAGGTCATGCGCGCGGCGAGCTCCCGCTGGAGCGCGCGCTCCCGTTCCGATACCAGCGCGCGGTAGCTTCCCAGGAGCGACGCGTTCCCCAGGTAGGTGAACCGGTCCCGGGGGAGATCGGGAAGCAGCCCCACGGTGATCGCGTGCTCCAGGTCAAGAAATTTCCCGAACCCTCCCGCGACGTACACGCGCGCGAGGTCGCCGAAATCAAGGCCAAGGTGCGAGAGGACGAGCGTGCAGGCCGCGTAAATGGCCGCCTTCGCGCGCACCAGGTTCCCGATATCGTTTTCCGAAATGGACACGGTCCGTCCGCCCGGCGCCTCATCCGCCAGCAGGTAGGACGCCTTTCTGTCCGAGACCGCGACGCGCCCCCGCGCGGGCTCGCGTACGAGCTTCCCCGAGGGATCGAGCATCCCGGCACGGAAGAGCTCCGCGACGAGCGCGATCATGCCCGATCCGCATATTCCCCGCGCGGGACCGCCGCCCATCACGTTCGCCGCCGGTTCCCCGCTTTCCGGGTCGACCGTCACGCGGTCGATCGCGCCCGGCGCCGCCCGCATGCCGCTGTCGATGCCGCCGCCCTCGAAGGCCGGTCCCGCGGAACACGCGCAGGTCATGAGGAATTCGCGCCCCCCGACGACGAGCTCGCCGTTCGTGCCGATGTCAAGGAAAAGGGAAACCCCTTCGCTCTGTCGCGCAACGCCGCTCGCGAGCAGTCCCGCGGTAATGTCGCCGCCCACGTAGCTTCCCACGCAGGGCGACAGCGCGAGCGCCGCCCCGGGATTGATGCGGATCCCGGCGTCGTGCGCGGCAAGCGGGGGGACCGATAATACCGTGGGCGTGTAGGGTGCCAGCCGGATGTATTCGGGGACGAGTCCCAGGAGGAGGTGCGTCATGACCGTGTTCCCGGAGATGACCGCCGCGTTGATTTCCATCGGATGTATTCCCTTCGCCTCCGCGAGCGCGCCGATTATCCCGTTGATGGAATCCCGCGCGGCCATTGCGAGCTCGTCCAGCCCCCCCGGCCGTGACGCGAAATTGATCCTCCCGATCACGTCGCGCCCGAAGCGTATCTGCCCATTGTACGCGCTCCTTGAAGCGAGCGGTATCCCCGATTCCAGGTCCACGAGGAGCGCCGCGACGGTAGTGGTTCCCAGGTCCACGGCAAGCCCGTAATTTCCCCGGGAAGAGCCCGCGCGTACCGCGCGTATCACGCGGGGAAATCCTTCGCGCGTAAGGGTCACCGCCAGGTTCCCCTCTTCCGCGCGCAGCTCGCCGGCGAGCGCGCGGAGGGCGCCGGTCGAGAATCCCAGCCCGTTTGCAAAGCCTTTCGCGGCGAGCGCCCTGAGGGTCCGGTCCATGTCCGAAAGCCCGTCGTCCGCGCCGGGTGCGGGTACGCTGAGTCGGATGATTGCGGCAAGGGGTCCGTCGGGATCGAGCGGTGCGGGCAACTCCTCGGGGGCTCCCGCCCCGTCCATCGCGATGAGGGCCGCTTCGTGGGTGGCGAGCACCTCTATGACGGCCGGCCCGTCGGCGACAAGCGATGCACAGGCGCGCACGGTCCCGGGATCGTCGGGGCTTTCGGTTGAGGGGAAAGAGTCGTTATGCGCGATAATTCCGTCCGCCACCCGTACCGCGCACTTGCCGCAGGTGCCCTTTCCCCCGCAGGGGAGGTCTATCGAAACGCCCGCGGCGCGGGCGGCCTCGATGAGTGGGGTGCCCGGCGCGGCTTCAGCGGAAAGGTTCGCGGGCATGAAGAGGATTCTGGGCATCGCGCTACGCCTTCACGTGCGCCTTCACGTAGCTTTCCAGATCCGATGCCTCCTGCGGTCCCACGAGTACCTTCCAGCCGGGAAGGGCCTCCTCGAGCTCGCCCGAGATTTGGGCCACGTAGCCGGGGATAATGATGTCTCGGCGCATAATCTTTTCCTCGATGCCCTCTTCTCGAATGAACTTCGCGATCGAGGTCGCGCCGAACTTCCCGGCGGCCCACGCCGTAAGCACGCTCATGCCCTCGCACTCGGGCACCAGGAGCCAGGCGCTTATCCCGCTGTTCTCGATCTCCGCCGAAACCACGAAATAGGTGAGCGAGAAGTTGGTGGTGACGAAAACCGGCGAATCCGGGCCCGGCTCCCCTATGGGATAGAGTTTGGGCTCCACCTGGATGGGTTTCTGCGGGTCGGTGAAGACGTTCTGGCGGAGCGTCATGAGCGGCGCGATAAGGGCCGGATCGAATGAGGGAAGCACTATTACGCCGTCGTATTTCGCGATCCCGGTCACCGCGCGCGCCGCGCCGTCCAGGAGGTCCGCATCGTCTATGAACGAGATAAAGGGAAGGCCCAGGGACTTGATATTGTCCATGATCGCGGCCCGCCGCGCGATGGAGTTCGTCTGGAATTTTTCAAGGAGTGAGTGCGTGGAAAAGTTGAGGAGCAGGGCGTTTATCCCGCCTTCGCGAAGCTCGCCGGCGAGCGCCGCCAGGGAATCCAGGTCGGGCGCCGTCAGGGCGAGCGCGCAGTGCGCATTGCGCGCGGCGTCGGCCAGGATCCGCGGGTCTGCGGGTCCCACCGGCGCGAGCACGCTTCCGGATCCCTTCAACACGCCTGCGGCCGCGGCGAGGACCTCCGCGCGGTCGCTCCTGAGTACCAGGGGAAGGCCGCATAGTTCAAACGCGCGTCCCGCGCGCGCGGTGAAGCCGGTCGCGTCGCCGCCCCGGTCGTCCAGCGCGATCATGTCGATGCCGAACGTTTCGCCCACGCGCGTGAAGCGATACGCGCGTATCGCTTCCAGGGCGCGATCGAATTCGGCTTCGGGCGCATCGGCGGGCACGGCTACGGCGATTATCGTGCGGTTCACGAATGTTTTCTCGTGGCGATAGAGCACCGTCTCGCCGCCCGTCACCAGCTTTCCATCCGGGCCCAGTCCCACACTGCGCACGGGGGGTTCGCCCGCCTCGCCCAGGACGCGCTTCGCCTCGTCCGAGGCGTATGGGCAGGCGGCGAGCTCCGCCTTTTTCGCCGCGAGTTTCATCGCGAACGCGAGGCAGGTATTCGATCCGCACTCCCGGCAGTTTGTGCCGGGGAGGAGCTTTTGTATCTGCAATCCTGTAAGGGCCATATTCTTCTCCTTGATAATAAAAAAATCAGCGCTGCTGTTGCGACGTTGAGACGTCCCGGCTACATCACTCCACGACAGATGAGCCTTCCCGATATCTTCATGGCCGCACCCGCCCGCCGCGTTCCGTGAGGCCCGCGTCACGGATCGCGCGTTCGATCTCCGCGTAGAGGGCTTCCGTCCATCCAGGCAGCCCGGAGCGGACGGGAATGCCGTTTTCGAAACGTTGGGGGCCGATAATTACTTTTATTTTTCCCGGGCCCGTGCGCGCCGCGAGCGTGAACAACTCCTCGATGGCGCGGTCTCCCACGGCCAGGCAGCCCTCGGAATAATCACGCCCGTGGATGTAGATGTCGCTCCCCGGATTTGTCCTGCCGTCCGCACGCGCGTTGGCGAGGTCGGTGCTATTGGGATAGTCGAGCTTGAGGCCCAGGTAGTAGTCGCTGTTCGGCTCGAGCTCCATGACGCCGTAGATACCCTCCGGCACCTGCAGGTCGCCCTCGCGGAGCTTTGGCCCCAGGGTGCCGCTCGCGGCGGTGACGGTATAGGTGTGCACGAGTGTAGTGCGTATCGGCCCCCGCGCCCACAGCTCGAGTACGCGCTCCTGTTTGTAGGCTACCAGGTAGGCCCCGTCGGGGGGATATGCCTCTCCCGCATCCGTGAAGCGGCGCAGCAGCCTCGCCTCGGCCCCGGGACCGATATCGGCGAGCACCTCCTCGACGGTCCTGGAGCCCTTGAGCGTTTTATAGATCGATTTCCAGAACGACATGCACGAAAGGTGCGGCAGGGAGCACGCCGCGGCAAGGAGCACAATCGCGAGCCGTCCCGCGGCCGATACGCGCGGAGATGTGCGGGGCCGGACCGGCATGTCAGCGCCTGTTCATGAATATGTTGACCGCGACGAGCGCGAGGGCGAGCGGAAAGAGCACCTTTGCGATAGTGCGGAGCCGGGTGTCGCGCTCCCGCACGCGCGGCTCGTCGAGCCCCTTGCGGGGCCGAATCACGGCCACGACGGCAAGCGCCGCGAGCACTATGATTGTGGCGATGGTGAGCACGTGGGGCATATTCCTCCTGTGGCGCGGTCTTACGGGACCCTGTCCCGTAAGACCCATGCATGATGTCATAGCACCCCTGCGCATCCAATTATCAAGCAATTTTCAGATAAAAGCGGGGTGTATCTCATGCGGATCATGGACGATTGCGGATGATACCAGAGCGCGATCACGAAAAATTATTCCCTCGCGTAACTATAAGGTGCTCAGGCGCCCCAATCCTCCCGTACAGTACTTCAACCGGGTGCGGCTGCACGGCTGAATTCGAGCCGGCAGGAGGCGCCTGAAATTTTGGGAGGATATATGAGTACCATATCATCCATCGCCGGAGCTATGCCGTTCGGTCGGGGTCAGAGCCCTTCGGGAACCCGGCGTATGGTCGTCGCCGCGGTCGTCACCGCGGCGTTCATGCTTTCATGCGGGGGGCCCAACCTGGGCGGCCAGGGAAAACGGGCGGAGAAGATGTACGCGCCCCAGTACGCGGCCCAATCGAAAGACGCGAAGGCCGGCAAATCGGCGCCCAGGATGGACATGATGAAGGAGCGCGCGAAGGACGAGACGGAACTCAACACCGAGGAATACGACAGCATTAAGGAAAACGAATTTCTCGACGCGCAGAAGAACCCGCTCTCGACCTTCTCGGCCGACGTCGATACGGCCTCGTACAGCAACGTGCGCCGCTTCGTGGCCCAGAACCAGATGCCGCCCAAGGGCGCCGTCCGCGTCGAGGAGATGCTGAATTATTTCACCTATGAATACCCGCAGCCCGGGAACGACGCCCCCTTCTCCTTCACCACGGAGCTCGCGCCGTGCCCCTGGAACCAGGCGAACAGGCTCCTGCTCATAGGCCTCCAGGCGAAGAAGATCCCGGTCGAACAGATGCCGCCCTCGAACCTGGTGTTCCTCCTGGACGTTTCGGGCTCCATGAACGCCGCGAACAAGCTCCCGCTTCTGAAAAACGCGTTCAAGCTGCTCGTGAACCAACTGCGCGCGAAGGACCGCGTGGCGATCGTCGTGTACGCGGGCGCGGCGGGGGTGGTGCTCCCCTCGACGCCCGGCGACAAGAAGGATATGATCCTCGACACCCTCGAAAACCTGCGGGCGGGCGGCTCGACCGCGGGCGGCGCGGGGATACAGCTCGCGTACGCGGTCGCGAAGGAGAACTTTCTCCCCAACGGAAATAACCGCGTGGTACTCGCCACCGACGGCGATTTCAACGTGGGTGCCTCCAGCAACGACGAGCTCGAAAACATGATCGTCGAGAAGCGGAAGGACGGTATTTTCCTCACCGTGCTCGGTTTCGGTATGGGGAACTACAAGGACGCGAAGATGGAGAAGATCGCCGACAAGGGCAACGGCAACTTCGCCTACATCGACACCATCCACGAGGCGCGCAAGGTGCTCGTCCAGGAGATGGGCGCCACGCTCTACACCATCGCGAAGGACGTGAAGGTCCAGGCCGAGTTCAACCCCGCGCGGGTGAAGGCCTACCGGCTCGTCGGTTACGAGAACCGCCTCATGCGCGCCGAGGAATTCAACGACGACAGGAAAGATGCGGGAGAGCTCGGTTCCGGGCATTCGGTGACGGTACTGTACGAGATAACGCCGGCGGGGGCGCAGATACAGCTTCCCGGTGTCGATCCGCTCAAGTACCAGGCATCGAACCTCACCGATGCCGCGAAGACCGGGGGCGAGATCATGACGCTCAAGTTCCGTTACAAGCCCCCGAAGTCCGACCAGAGCATACTCCTTACCACCGTGGTGAACGCGGACGAGGTGCAGCCCGGGAAGGAGAGCGCCAATTTAAGGTACGCCGCGGCGGTGGCGCAGTACGGCATGCTTCTCAGGGACTCCCCCTTCAAAGGAAGCTCGAGCTACGCGGACGTGATCGAGCGCGCCCGCGCCGCGCAGGGGCGCGACGCGGAGGGCTACCGGGCCGAATTCATTCGGCTCGTGGATGCGACGCGCGCGATCGCCGGGAAATAACATACGGGCGCGGAACACAAAAACGAAGGCGCGGATATATATCCGCGCCTTCGTTTTTGTGGAGCCGGAATTCGTAATTACGCCACCTTGACCTCGATTCTCCGCGGCTTCACGGCCTCGCTCTTTGACAGCGTCAGGGTGAGCACACCGTTCGCCAGGCTCGCCTGAATCTTTTCGCGGTCGATACCGTCTCCCAATTGAAAGGAGCGGCCGTATTGGTAACGCCCGAATTCCGTGTACCTCAGGTTTTCGGGATCAACGTCCGCCATCTTGCCGCTGATCCTGAGCTCGTTGTTTTCCACGGTTATTTCCAGGTTTTCCCTGCTCACCCCGGGCATGTCGGCCTTGATGACATACTCGTTCGGGGTTTCGTACACGTCCGCGGCCGGGCTGATCATTATCGCTTCGCGTGCCGTCGCGGTCTTATTATCCGATACAATTACGTTCGACATATCTTTCCTCCTTTAATGAATTTCGATCTTCTTGGGCTTCGCGTCTTCGCTCTTGTGGAGCCTGATTCTGAGTATGCCTTCACTGACCGATGCCTCGATACGTTCGTGGTCCACGCCGTACGGCAGCGTCACCGATTTCTTGAAGCTTCCGAACATGCGCTCCTTGCGGAGGTAAGGCTGGTCCTCATAGTCGGCCTTCTTCTCGCCTTCGATGACGATGCTCTTGTCCACCAACTGAAGATTAAGGGACCCGGGGCTTACCCCCGGCATCATCGCGGTGATTTCCACAATGTCGTCGTGTTCCGCCAGGTTTACGCGCGGGAACTCCGCCCGCCCCGTGCTTACCGGGTACTCACTGAAAACCCTGTCGGCCAGGGTGCTGAGCCCGTAGAGATCCTCGAGAATTTCGTAAGTGCTGTACATATTCTGCCTCCTGTTCGATCGTTATTGCAGTTCGATTTTGATGCTTTTCGGCTTCACCGGCGCTTCGCAAAAAGCGGCTTTTCACTCCTTTTTGCAAGTCCCCATTTCATGATGGACCTCCTCTCTACCCAGTGTATGTTAGCACTCATCTATAATGAGTGCTAACACTAGTAATATACCAAAAGAACATAAAATCGGCAACAATCGGGGAGAAATTTTTAGGAAAATGCACAAAATTCGGGATTCAGCTTAAACGGCCAGGGATTAGAGGATTTGGGGGCCGATTCGCGGGAAGCCAGGGTGTTATCCGCCTGAAATTGAGCAAAGCTGGGGAAAAAATGAAGAATCGATCCCCGCGAATCCCACCGGGCACGCTATCTGCCTGCCGCCGACATGCGCGCCCGGGCGCTTTCCAGCACCGCCTCGATGCGGGTGCGCAGCTGCTCGATGTCGCCGGTGGAATAATCGGTGACGATTTTTAGAAAGGGCAGTCCGTGTTTTTCCATGACGTGCTTCCCCAGCTTGTGCGATTCGATATTGTAGGAATGACAGGCGTGCAGGACCACGTCCACCACCACGTCGGGCTTGAATTGGGCGACTAGGCAGTCCATGGTGTCCAGGCGCCGCCGGTTCGGCGTCATGCAGGAACAGGGGATTTTCAGATAGCGCCGGGCGAGGGCGGCCAGCGGATTGCCGGTGTTCTCCTCTATGTCGTCCATGAAGCATTTCATGCCGGTGCAGTTGTCGATCGCGTTCACTACGCCGCCCGCCTCCTCGATCACCCGGAATACCTTCGTGGCATCCCCTCCCAGGGGACTCCCCGTCACGAGCACGCGGGGCGCGCCGGGCGCGCCGTGACACTCGTTGCGCGCCACGCGCTCTTCAAGCCGCGCGAACGCGGTATCGAGCAGGGGCTTTAAATCGCGCCCGGATGACGGGGTAGCGGTGAAAATGATATCGTAGAGCTCGCTCCATCCTATCGCCGACGGCACGCGCGACGCGTAGGAAAAGAGCTTTCTCATCATTCGGTTCTTTTCATTGGTGTCCTTGATTTCCTCTTCGATACGCTTGTCGGTTATGGTCGTCTTAAAGGTATTCTCGAGGAACGCTTTCAGCTTGCCAATCATCGCCGTCCAGTTCTGCTCGGCCTCGGCGGCGTCCGGGACCTGGGGGAGGTCCATGACGTGGAGCGGCTTATACCCGGTGATCAGCTCGAACATCTTTTTTTTACCGTCACAGGTCGTCTCCGCGATAACGGCGTCCGAAAGGGAAAAGAAGGGGCAGGTGTCGGATATGATGAACCCGTAGCTCGACTTGATGAGTGGGCACAGGTTGGAGGGCAGCACGGCCTCCGCTTTTTCTATGGGCCCGTTCGCGAACGCGCACAGCAGCGCCGGGACGGCGTCCATCGCGCGCACCAGCTCCAGCGGGGCGTAGGCGCAGTAGATTCCCACGACGGGCGCTTTATTTTCGCGCTTCGACTGGACGTAGGCGAGGGCTCTCTTGGAAGGCGCGCCCGTATATTCGTCTTTTATCAATGCTTCGGTCGTCTGTTTCATGCCGTATCTCCATGTGTGGTTAATCGCGTGAATGAAAAGCCCGGTCATGCTAACAAACGCCCCTGCCGTGTCAAATATTAATAAATTGAATATAATGAATTCAGATTATAGATATAAAAGTGCCCGTTGGAAGGGCACCCCGATTCCGGGAAAATTCATGCCCATTAACGGAAAGGGAGAAGAGGAGATATGAAGAGAGTTCTTACACGCCTTAGCCGTAGCGTGTATGGCCGGATAATTTTTGGGTAATAGTAAGGGTACGGGGTATGGGGGGATCGCCCTGCGGGCTGACGCGGAATTCGAGTACCGCGCCGCCTGCGGGCGCGCCTACAGGTTGAGAAGCCTTCCGGCGCCGAGCATGGTTTCTGTAATATCGTACATGTTGGAGACGGTCCCCGCGGCAAGCGCGCCGGCGAGGTCAAAGTAGTTGATGCATGTCCCGCAGACAAGAATCCTCGTCCCCGCGGTTTCCATGGCTGCCAGGTCGGGCGCGGTATCGGCTCCCCGGGCGGCGAGTTTCACGCCGGTGTTGTACAGGACCAGGATGTCGGGCCGGGCTGTCTCGGCGAGGGTGTGGACGAAGCTCCTGATCAGAACCGAACCAAGCTCGTCATCGCCGCGGCCCATCGTGTTTCCGGAGAGCACCACGACCGTGGGGCCTGCCGCCGGCACGTCGCAGCGGGTATACGAGGCGATGTCGTCGACGGCGGTATCGGTCGCCGGCGTCTTCGTGATCATGATGCGGTATCCGCCCGCCTGCTGCGCAAGCTCGAAACCGCAGGCGAGCGAGGACGCCATGCGCCTCAGGTTCTCGACCGCGGTCGTGGAATCGACGAGAATGACTATGGAATCGTGCTCGTCGAGCGCCTTCCGGGCGTTTAGTACGGGCTGCGGGCACGCGAGCCCGCGTGCGTCGATCTCCTTCATGAAAAGAACCCCCTGGCGAAATGTCGGCACGCCCGCCGTCGCCGCGGACCCGCGGCGGCGGGGCATGCGTACCTCTGCCGATACGCCGGCAGGGCAGGGGTGTCAATGATAAAATATCAATGAAAACTATCTAAAATATGAATAGGAAGCGCGGGCGGATGCGCAGGCGCACCCGCGCACACCGCACCCGCGCAATCTCAGGCGCTCAGCTTCAGCAGCTCGCCCATACCGAACGCGCTGTAAATATGTCTCTGGATCTCTTCTATAGATTTGTTGTAGGGTTCGATCGCCTGGCCCATTCCCAGTCGGTCGACCGTAGTGCGGAACGGCCGCTCACCGCGGGGCATATCGACCAGGCCCGCCACGGCGTCCGCGACCCACTGGGGGTTGGGCGCCTGGGGACCCTCGAACATCTTACCAAAAGATTCAATGCGCCGCTCCGGGTCGTCGGCCATCGCGCCGTAGTCCTTCCTGCGCTCCTCGTCCGACGGGCGCATAAGGTGCTTTTCGAAACCGGTCCCGTACGCGCCCGGCTCCACGATGACCGACTCGATCCCCCAGGATGAGAGCTCGATGCGGTAGGCGTCCGCGAGCGCCTCGAGCGCCGCCTTTGAGGCGCAATATGCCCCGAAGTAGGGAAGGACCATGCGTCCCAGGAGACTCGAGATGTGGATGAGGAGCCCCGCGTGACGCGCACGCATGTGCGGGAGAATGGCGCGGTTGACACGCTGCACGCCGAACACGTTGATGTCGAACAGGCGCTTCCAGTCCTTTGAGGTAAAGGTTTCCTGGAACCCGAGCACGCCCACGCCCGCGTTGTTCACAACCACGTCGATCCCCCCGCTCCATTCGAGGGCGTTTTCCATTCCGTTGACGACGCTTGAATCGTCGGTCACGTCAATTTCGACGACACGCGCACCTTCACGCGTGAGCGTATCGGCCACCCCCTTATTTTTTCCCGAGGGGTCCCGCATCGCGGCGATTACGGTATGACCCTTGCGCAGCAGCGTCGAGGTCGTAAGGCGGCCGAAACCCCCGCTCGCCCCGGTAATAATGATTTTTTTTGACATTTAGGTTTCCTCCTGTTGTCTGCCTCATACAACGGCCGGCCATCCGGCCTCCGTCTTCAGCCAGGTTGGGATCCATGCAATTCGAAAACGCGACTATCCTGACGGCAGCGGCTTAATGTATAATAATAATCCCGGGCGCGGGGAAAACAAAATCCGGATCGGAAAAGAATGCCGCGAAATCGCGGGGAAACGAATTATTTACGAAAATTTCATACAAAGCTGACAGCGCGCCGATAGCCTTATACGATTAGAACGAGACGCCTGATGCGTTGACAGGCGGGATTCATTTCATGGTTTGATCAAGGGAATAAGCATGAGCGATAAAATACGATGTACCCGCAAGGGCGATGAGTTCCAGGTTTCATTCCTGACGGCAAAGCTTGATATCTTTTGCGCCGCGGATATCACCGAGACCTTTGCAGGAGAATTCGAGAAGTCCGGCAGCGGCGCACGCAGGGTCGCCTTTCTTCTCCACAATGTCGAGCAGATTGATTCCACGGTCCTGGGCTTCCTGGTGCGCACGCATATAAGGCTCGGCAGAAACGGCGTTCGGACCATCCTCAGGAATCCGAGTCCCGGAATCGCGGGGGTTCTGCGCACGTCCGGCCTTGACCGGGACTTCACGATTGAAAACGCCTGACGATTGCGGCCGATCATATCCTGAATCCGTCGACCTTTTGCCGGAAGGTCTCGGCCATTCCGGCGACCTCTTCGGTGCTGCTCGCCAGCTCTTCCGCGCCCGCGGTGATGCTGTTGCTGCTGGCGGTAATGTTGGCGATGAGCCTCTTGATGTCTTCTATCGCGATCCGCTGCACCTTGGTCGTCATCCTGATCCCCTCGGACATGAGCTGGATCTCATTGGCCTCCTGCTGGACGTCCTCCTTGGTGCCCACCTGCTCCATGACCATCCGGCCGATTCCCTCGATCATCTGACCGATGGCGTTCACGCCGTCGATAATCGTCCTCATGGCATTAATGGTCCTTTCGACCCTCGCAAAGCCGCCGTTGATCTCCCCGTCGTTTTCGGCGATGATCCTGGTTATATCCCTGATGCTCGCCGCCGTCTGGGCGGCGAGCTTGGCGATTTCGTCGGCCACCACGGCGAAGCCGCGGCCCGCCTGTCCGGCCCGGGCGGCCTCGATGGCCGCGTTGAGCGAAAGCAGGTTTATCTTGTCGGATATATCGCCTATAATGGTAGTGATTCCGTTCATCTCGAGCGATGAATTGCCGATTTTCTTCATGCTCTCGTTCATCTCACCCAGGGCGGACTCGCCCTCGCGCGCCTGGCCGGTTATCCGTCGTATGACTTCCTGGGCGCTCCGGGTCTCCGCGCTCAAATTGTTGATAAGATGAGAAAGCTTGTCCATATTGAGGATCATCGCCTTGAGGTTTTCAAATTCCTTGTCTATGTCGGTCGCGATGCGGTCCATTTCGTTGGTGATCTCGCCGATCGTTATGGTGACCCGGTCGGCGCTGGAGTTCTGGTCGATGGCGTTCTGGGAAAAGGCCATGCTTACCGCCGACATCTCCTCCGCCGATGCCGCCAGGGTATTCGATGATTCGCGTATCCCCACAACGACGTCCCTGAGCTGCCGGGTAAACGCATTGAAGGCCTCCGCCATGTCCATGATTTCGTCCTGGCTTTCGGCGGTGAGCGTCGTGTTCAAATCGCAGGTCTTAAGGCTTTCAACCATGACATTGATGGGTGTGGCGATGCGGCCGGCCGCGAAAAAGAGAAAAACGGCGGCAATGATTATAATAATCCCCGTGATGCCCGCGGTCTCGAGATAGGCCTTGAGCACCTTGTTTTCCAGCTCGTTGAGATATGCCCCCGTTACCAGCATCCAGCCCCATTCTTTAAATTCCTTGGCATAGGCGAGATAGGGTTCGATGCGCGCGGGCTCGTTTTTCCATTGCCATTGGAATATATGCGCGCCCTCGCCGTTATCCCCGGACCGTACCGCCTCCATTAATTTTTTAAACGGGAAGGAGCCGTCGGGTCCGGGATAATCGCGCAGCATGACGCCCTCGAGATCGCTCCGGTAAGGGAAGACCATGGCCATGGAATCGGCGTTCATCACCAGGAGGGTGTCCGTATCGTCGTCGCCGAAACGCATCTTGTTGAACTGGTATTGGGCCTCCGTCTTCGCTTTCTCCTCGTCCATGAGCTTCATGCCGGATTTGAGGTGATACGTGGCGGCGATGCTATACGCCGTTTTGATGAGGCTCCTTACCTTTTCCTCTTCCTTCTGCAGAATGGTTGCGCGCATGGCGGGAATAAAATACAGGAATTGAAACGATGAAAACAGGAGAATGACGAACACGCCAATGGTGATTATCTTGCCGCGAATGGGGAGTCGATTCCAGAATCTGGCCATATCGGTACGGGTCCTCGTGTATCCGTGATTCATGAAAACCTGAAACAAGGTGATCATGGGGGTGCGTCGACGGACTAGGGAGAATGAACATCCTTATATGCCCAGAATATGAAGATTTGATTATTTTTTCGTTCAATTTGTATGACGCCGGATCCGGCGGGCCACCCCGCGGGGCGGAACCGCACGGAACGGCCGGGTATGATAGTGCGGATCAATAAACGGGGACAGGGATCAGAGATCGAAGTCCTTGTCGATCGAGATGCCCGACATGGCCTTCACGGGGCAGGCGATCTTGCACATCCCGCAGGCGACGCACAGGTCGGGGTCGAACCGCACCTCCATCCCCGGGCGTTCGATGGAGAGGGCGTCGGTGCGGCACACGGCGGTGCAGGCGCCGCACATGACGCACCGGGTCTCGTCCCGCTTCATCTTGTCGGCGAGGACTTCAACCTGCACCTGTTCGGATTCAAGGTAGCGGATTCCCTGTTCGATCTGCTCGGGGGTGCCGGCCAGCTCCAGGATGAGGCGCCCCTCCTGCTTGGGAAGTATCTTCGCCTCGAGCACGTTGAAGACGATGTGGTGTTCGGTCGCGAGCCGGTATATGAGGGGCTTGTACATTATATTCTGCTTGAATATGAGCAGCACGTTCCTGGAATTCATGGTCGACCTCTGAAAAGCAAGTATAGCGCGGAATTGCGCGATCCCGGCGCCGGGCGCGATTTTTACGCCGCGGATTCGGGCGCCGATTCGCCCGCGTGCCCGAATCCGGCCCTGATTTACGGGGAAACCGCATAATCCGGCGGCCTGAAATATCGGACACCCCTGACTTTACTGTTCCCGTTCGGAGCGGGCACTGTGCCCTGCCGCGCGCATTTCAGGAGTACGCAGGGGGCCCTCTATTGCAACAAAAAATTGTCCCCCATCAATCCGTGCGGCCGCTTAATGGAAGATGACCCTCACCAAATGCATCGCGGCAGCGTGCGGTACGGCGCTGCGCCTTACAACGTATACATCACGCTCACGAATATCCCGTACAACCGGTCATCCATCCAGCCGGAGGTAATATCGCTCGCCTCGGCGGCCGAAAGCCCCACGAAGCGGATGCGGTTCATCTGGATCCTGAGTCCCAGCGTGACGATCGGGAGACCCTCTCCCGGCATGATTCCCACCGTGGGCTCGAAATTGAATCCGTAGAGCTGCATCGGGCTGGTGAATTTTTCCACCCCCTGGTTGTTCCGGGGAGCGCCCACGGTGTTGTAGCTGTAACGCTTTTGCGGGTTCATCTCAAAATCCCCCCACATATAGATCGCGGACAGGTTTGCCGCGAAAAAGTAGTTCCGGCCAAACGGCAGGGAGTAACCCACCCCGAGCCCCGGGCCGTGGAAGAGCTGGTTGATGTTGAGGTCTTCCACGTACACACTGTTGAAGTTGTCGGGGGTCGCCAGGTTTATTTCAATCTGGGAAAATTTCGAGTTCAGGGAGTACAGCTTGTACCCGGCGAATACCTTGAACGACTCGGTCAGGCGATAGATGAAGGCGCTGTCGATATCGATCCGTTTCGTGGTGAAGGTGAATTTTGTGGTCCGCGCCGTTCCGGGATCGTGCGGCTTGTCATAGGAAGTGTCTTCCGCTTTTTGCGACCCGTACAGCCCCGATAGGGAGAACGACAACTCCGGGGTGAAAAGCAGGCTCGCGAGGGGGCCGTACATGGCGCCGTCGCCCATCCCCATGTCATTGAACTGCTCCGGACCGATATCCTTGATGAGCGGGTCCCACAGGAAATAGCCGCCCCGCGCGCCCAGGATCAGGTCCAGGGCATAGAGTGAAGAAAAGGCGCCCGTCGCGAGCAGGATCGCTACGATCGCCGCCAGTATCTTTTTCATCGCATACCTCCGGGTGTGATTAAAAATTAAATCAACAAAGAGCCATGTATGAATATAATAAGGCGGCGGGCGCGTTTTATTTTTTTGGGCCCCCGCACCCCCGGAGGGGGCAAGGGCCTAAGGTGAGAAAAACCTTTGGTTTTCAGGCAGATAATGAAGGCTGAGATATTCAGGTCTCCCACTGGGGAATTCAGGGGGCGGTGAGCTCGATTTCACCCTGGACGATTATCGAATCGCCCAGCAGCACGAGCACGCCGCGGACCCCGGGTACGCCCATGGCATAGCTGGCCGCGCGCTCCAGGTCCCTGTCGTCATTGACAAGGTTGCCCGCCCCGGTGGCGACGGCGTCGGCGAGGGCGGCGGTGTCGGCGAAGATGGTGGCGGCGTCGGCCCTGCCGAAGGAAAAGGAAGGGCCCACCTTCCCCGACGAGGTGCATACCCCCAGGGGCGTTCTCTCCGGCTTTACGATAAGCCCCATGCGCCCGCTGAAGGGGGAATGGCCCGCGAAGACCGCGATCCTGACCGGTTGATTGACGCGAAGCCAGATGTCGCCGCCGTTCTCGACGATTACCTCCTCCGAAAGCCCGGCGAGCATTCGTCCCGTGCGCTCCGCGACGGCGCCGGCCACCGCCGCCATGGGTCCCACGCCGGCGGCCTCCGAGGCGGCGTACATGTCCTCGACGATGCCGGGGGCCCCCGGTACCCGGGGGACGGGGGAGAACGAGCTCAGGAATTCCGGCTGGATATCCATGTGCGCACGAAGCGCGTCCCGCAGTCCGGCAACGAGCGCGGTGAGGGGTTCTGTGTAATCCCCGCGGGTGCGTACGTAGAGGTCGGTGGTTTCGACCTTCACGCGGTAGCTGGTCCATCGCGCCGAGTCCCCGAAATCGCGATACACCCGCTCGCCGCGGCGAAGCTCCATGCTCAGGACTTCCGGGAAGGCACCGTGAGGAGCGGAATCTGGGGTACGCCCAGGGTGAACCCGCCTTCCTGTATCCAGCCTTTCAGCCGGTCGGCGATTTTTCTCGCCATGGGATAGCTCGAGAGGGGCGCACTGGGAATGCTCTTGCCCATGACCTCGATCTTTCCGGATTTAAGCTCCTCGTAGCTCACCTCGGCCAGGGAGCGGTTCACGGCGTTGGGGTAGTCCTCGCCGTAATCGACGACCTGGCAGAAGATGTCTTTATCCGATACGCCGGTGAAGCGCGCGAGCTCCTCGTTGAGTATGGGGATGGGCACGCCCACCCCCACCATGAGCGAACACCCGTAACCGGTGAGCGAGGCGCCCCGTATGAACTCGGGCGACATCTCCTTCATGTCGCCCGTCACCGCGAGGGTGCCGGCCCCCTCGCGGACCACACCGTTTTCCCCGCGCATCGCGGCGGGGTTGTGCTGGGTGCCGCGCCAGCTTATCGCGCCCGCCGCGCCCCCCAGGAAGATGCGCGTCCCCGTGCCCAGGGTCCAGTAGTAGGGATCGTTCAGGAGGGGGGAGAGCTCGCCCGCGCTTGAGTAGGTCGCGTTCGCGAGCTTGGGGCGGAGTATGCCCATATAGGTATAGATAGTGCGCCGGGAAAGATTGACCGCGCAGTTGTAATTCTGGTAGGCGTTGCGCGGGTTGTACATGAACGCGTCGCGGAGGTCCTTGAGCGTGACAGTCGTCTCGTATTCGCGCAGGGGATAGCAGTCCGTTCCGTAGGACCGGGCCTTGAGCTTGATGCCCTTGCCCGCGATGAGGTCCTCGATCACGTGTCCCCCGCCGTACCTGAACTTCCCGGGGTGAACCTTGTTGAGGGGATCGTCCTCCTGCACCTGCGTCGCGCCGATATACAGGTCCACCGCGGCGAGCCCCCCGTAGGCCTCCACGTCGTTGAGCCACGCGCGTTCGGCCTTCATCTTGGGCCTGGTGTGCCCGAAGTTGATGAATGCCCCCGAGGAGCACATCGTTCCAAAAGTGCCGGTGGTCACCACGTCGACCTTCTTGAAGGCGCTTGCCGCCCCCTCCGACGCGACGAGCTTCGTCATCTCGTCGGCGCGGAGCACGACGGCCTTGCCCTGCCGTATCTTGTCGTTGATCTCCTCGTAGCTGCGCTTGATTTCGCATTCGCTCATGGGGCCGTCCTCCGGGCCGGTGCCGTAACACGGGCCAAAATTAAAGCGTATGCTATGAAAATCCGGTGGACAGTCAAATTAATATTTGAATTTCTGATCTTTTTAAACGGGCGGGGTCCGGGACGCCGCCCGGCCGGAATGTAGTTGCCATTTTCCCTTTAATGAGAGAATCTGCCTGTATGAAATCACGAATCCTTCACGGTCTAATATGGTCCATCATCGCGTGCTGCGCGGCATCCCCGAACCGCCCCGCGGCGGCGCAGGCCCGCGACGAGGCATTGCTCATCCCGGCGCGCGCGCTCCTGTACGCGCATACCGCCGGGGCGGCGCGCGTTCTCCCGCTCGCCTCGTACGCGCTCGAAAATCTTGCCGGGGCGGGGGAGGGGGCGGAAACCTGGATCCGCGACTTCAAGACCAGGACCGGCATAGACTTGCTCGATCCCGGGTCGATCACGCGCGCGGGCGTTGACGCCGCGCGGCCCGCGGCGCTCGCCTTCGTGCCGGGGGAGCGCGGGGACCGGCAGATCATGATACTGATTCCCGTTACCAATGAAAGCGAGGCGCCGCCGGCGTTCGTGAAACTGGTAAAGCAGTATCACGCGGACAAGCAGGGACTGGACCTCAATCCCGCGATGGTCATGCACCAGGGGACCGCGATCTACCAGATGCTCACCGACGTGTACTTCGCGGGCGTGGACGGATGCCTTCTCTTCGCCAACACGGACGCGCTCATAAAGGAAGCGATCGGGCTTCGCGCGATCGACGCGACGGCATCGCTTGCGGGGGACCCGGTGTTCCGCGCGTACCGGGAGCAGGCCGCGCCCGCGGAAGATATAAACGTGTTCATCCGGGGCGCATTTTTCCGCGACGCGGGCGGCGATGCCAAAACCGAGGCCGCTCCCTCCATTAAGCAGAAAAAGAAGAAAAAGAGAACTGCGGGCGGGAAGAGCGGGGGCGAGGTGATCGAGGAAGACGCCCCCGACGCGCGCAAGAACGCGATGGGTGCCCTTGAAAATTCGGGGATCCAGGGGATGGACTATGTCGCCGCCGGGCTTTCCCGCAAGGGCGGGGCGATCAGCCTTGTCATAGGCGCGGCGCCGGGGAAGGGGACGCAGGCCGAGCAGTTCATCCGCACCCTGTTCCGGCCGGGGCTTCCCGCGAACCTGCTCCCGGCGGCAAACCCGGTCGCCTATCTCTATTGTTCGCTCAACCTGAAATCGCTCGACGAGGCGTGCGTGAAGGGGCAGGGAGCCTTTTCGGCCGTGTGCGAAGAGTATCGGAAATCGCTCGCGTCGTTCGGAAAGGATTCCGGTATCGACCTGCGCGAGGATTTCATTAAGCGCTTTGACGGCTACGTGAACGTCGCCGTCCGGCCCGCGACCGCGTCGGGGTCCATGGACGGAATCGCGCTCATGCTTCCCCTGCACGACGCCGAGGGCGCATCGGCGCTGTGGAAAAAGCTTAAGGCCAACGGGAGGAAGAAGAATCCCGGGGACCGCTACGGGGAAACGGAGATAGGGGGCTATTCCGCGTTCTGGTTCCTGGACGAAAGGAGCAACCGGTTGTACGCGCTCGCCTCCGGGAAACAGCTCTATTTCTCGAATGACGAGGGGATGCTGCGCGAGGTGCTTTCCGGCGGGGCGGGCTTTTTCTCCGTGACCGGGGAGGAATCGATAAAAAATCTTGACGCGTCCGTGTTCCTCGCGTGGTATCTGAACCTTCGCGGCGAAAGCTGGCTCAAGGCCATGCTTCTCCTGGGCAGTTTCAGCGCGGGGCCGCAGGTGGTCGGGGTGCTCAACAGGCTGAAGACGGCGGCCGTTATCGGAAGGATGCAGGGTCAGTTCGTCTCGATCAGGATGCAGGTGGAGCTCTCGCCCGCGGGGGCTCGGTAGTGAATGAAGTATCTTTTTGGACCCGTTAACTCGCGACGCCTGGGGCTTTCACTGGGGGTCGACCTGGTCCCCTTTAAGACGTGTTCTTTGAATTGCGTATATTGCGAATGCGGGTGCACGACCGCGCTCACCGCGGACGTGGCCGAGTACGTTCCCACCGCCGCGGTGATCGCGGAGCTTGACGCGTACCTGGCCCCCGGGCCCGGGCTCGACGTGATCACCTTTTCCGGATCGGGGGAGCCTACGCTCCACAGCGGCCTGGGCCGCATCATCCGGCATATCAGGGAGGCGTACCCGTCCTACCGCACGGCGGTGCTCACCAACGGCACGCTCTTCTGGCGTGAAGACGTGAGGCGCGCGGTGCTGGACGCCCACGTACTCGTTCCCTCGCTGGACGCCGCGGGGGAGGAGGCATTCGCGTCCATCAACCGGCCCGCGCCGGGAATCACCGCGGCAAGAGTCGTGGACGGGCTCGCGGTGCTCGCGCGGGAATTTACGGGGGAGCTCATCGTCGAGGTCTTCCTGGTCCCGGGCATCAACGACGGCGCAGAGGAGCTTGCGCGGATACGCGACGCGTGCGGGAGAATCCGCCCCGCGCGCATCCAGATAAACGCGCTGGACCGTCCGGGGACCGAGCCGTGGGTGCGCCCGGCATCGAGGGAGGACCTTGAGCGCGCGGCGGCGTTTTTCGCCGGGTTCACGGTGGAGATCGTGGCGCGGCGCGCGCTCAGGGACGTACAGGCCGGGGGCGCGGCGTCCGGGGACCTGGCGAAGCGCCTGCTCGCGACATTGGAGCGCAGGCCCTCGACGCTGGACGACCTGGAGCGTACGCTCGGGGCTGCTCCAACCGAGATTCGCGCGGCGCTGGACGGCCTGGTGCGGGACGGCGCACTCGACTGCAAGGGCATGGGGGGCGAGGAGTACTATATCGTGCCCAAGTAACGGCGGAAAATATAAAACTCACTACACGTGGAATGACATGACAACGAGAAACGCGGAAAAAGAAGAAAAGAGAAGGATGCAGATTTTGCAGGCGGCCTATGACGTCATCGCGCAGAAGGGCTACAACAATTTCACGATCGAAGACATCGCGAACATGGCGGGACTCTCGAAGGGCGGCGTACTGCACTATTTCAAGACCAAGGAAGACATCCTCGTCTACCTGCTGGAACAGATGTACCGGGTGATCGAGGACACCATCAGGAAGCGCTCCCAGAAATACCGTTCCGCCGAGAAGAAGCTCAAGGCGATACTCATCGCCTTCATCGTCACCGCCAAGGGGCATCCGGCCCTCTACACGGTGCTCGTCGACTTCTGGGCGCAGATTCCCATCAACCCGCGTGTGCAGAACATACACGCGAAGATCTACAGTATTATCTGCGACGAGGTGAGGCTGACCATAGACGCGGGGGTCCAGGCGGGGGAATTCCAGCCCGTGGACTCGAAGAACACGGCCTTTGCCGTGGTGGGCATGATCATGAACGCGGCCATCCAGTGGACCTTCCACAAGGAGCTTTATAATATCGACCACGTCACGAAGACGAGCATGTCCATGGTAATGGCGTATTTAAGGAAGAAAGGCGCCTGAATCAGGCGGTGGCGAGGGGGAACACGATGCGGGCGAAGGTCTTGCCGCGCTCCGTGACCACGCTGAAGTTCCTGTAATTGACGTTGATGCTTTTCAAGAGCACCACCACCATTGAAAGCCCCAGCCCCATGCCCTCGGCAGCCGGGTCGGGGTTCTCCAGGTAGAATTCCGCGATGCTGTCGTACTTGGACGACTTTTCGATCCTGTCATGGATGCGGAAGAGCTCCCTTTTCTGAAGCGGCAGGTTGTTGACGACCTCGACGACGAGCCTGTCGCCGTGAAGCCTCAGGTAGGTCCGCGTCGTAAGGCGGGACTCCTTCGCCTTGATCCCGTACGCGAGCAGGGCCTCCTCGTTCAGGATGGTCCGGATCTTCTGCACGACCGCGATCACGTCGTCGGTATCGGAGATGACTCCCTCGTTTACCAGGATATGCTTGGCGTTCGCCTTCGTGGCGTTGGCTATGAGCTCCTTGATGCAGGAGAACACCGGGGTGAGCAGCTCCTCCTTCCCGAATTGCTCGAGGAGCTTCAGGAGTGCGAATTTGATCTTGTCCTCGGTGGAGGAGAGTGTGGCGTAGGAGATGAACACGATCTCGCTGCCCTTTTTGGCGGCGGTCAAGAGCTCCGGGTTTATGTTGCGTCCGTGGGCTTCCATGGCTGTCAGGTATACTATCGAACCTTTGCGGCTTCTAATAAAACGATTTTTAGGCACGCCCCGCCGCGCGTCAATCCCGATATTTCAGGAATATCCTCCGGAACGATTGGATGCTCCCGCCGAAAAGCCGAGCGAGGGCGGGGTCGAAGTGCTTCCCGGTCTGGCCGTCTCTGGTCTTTACGGGGTTTAAGGGGCGAAGCCCCTTAAAAGCCCCCCGCAGGGGCTCCCCGCGAGCGCGAGACGGCAGTTTCGCAGCAAGTCTAATATATTTTAGGCGCGTGCCGGTTTCAAAAGGATTGACAGCAGCCGTCATTTCAATTTAAAGATATGGTGATGAAAGAATTCGACGAAATGTCCGGCACCGAAAAGGCCGCGGCGCTCTTGGTGGCGCTGGGGACGGGCGTTGCCTCGGAGATTCTCCGGTACCTGGACGACGAGAGCATCGCGAAGATAAGCGAGGGGATCGCGAAGATAGAAAAGCTCTCGGCCGAGGAGCGGGAAAACCTGATAGGCGAGTTTCTCCTGCAGCTCAAGAAGCGCCGCTTCGAGGCGGTGGGGGGCGAATCCACGGCGAAAAACCTCCTGGTCACGGCCCTGGGGGAAGAGAAGGCCGGGGAGATTTTAAAGAAGCTTTCGCACCGAAACCTTGAAAAGGGCTTTGAATTCCTGAACGAGATCGATTCCGAGATCCTCGCGGGCATGATCCAGAAGGAGCATCCCCAGACGATCGCCGTCACACTCGCGCACCTGCCGGCCCAGAAGGCCGCGCAGCTCATGCAGAAGCTTCCCCCGGACGTCGCGAAGGACGCGGCGCGGCGCATGGCCCGCATGGACAAGACCTCGCCGGAGGCGATACTCGAGATCGCGCGGGTCATCCGGAAGAAATACGAGGCGGTAAAGTCCGCGGGGCACGATTTCGTCACCCCCGGCGGCGTGGGAAAGCTCGCCGATATCATGAACTACATGAGCGGGGACCAGGAGAAGCGCCTCATGGACCACTTCGAGGATTCGATCCCCGACGTGGCGCAGGAGATCCGCGACAGGATATTCACCTTCGAGAATACCGCGACCCTCTCGAACCAGGAGATGCGCCTGCTCATAGACGAGTTGGGCGACGACATGCTCGTCGTCAGGGCGCTCAAGGGAGCGGGGGACGAGATACGCTTCAAGTTCCTGCGCAACATGAGCCGCAACCGCGCGACCGACATCCTGAACGAGATTGATCTCATAGGCCCGCTCCGGGTGAGCGAGATCCAGTACGCCCGCGACCAGGTCGTCGCCGTGATGCGCGAGCTGAACGAGCGGGGGCTTATCGTGCTCCGGAAGACGAAAGAGGGGATGATAGACTGACCCGCACTACCTGCCGAAAATCTCCAGCGTGCCGTCCGCCCGGACGCGCGTGTAGAGCCTCGTGATCTTCTCGCCCACGTCTTCGGGCGCCGTCATGTAGTAATAGCGCGTAACGACATTCACGTAATTGATCGTGGACTGGATGGGGGGGACGGCGTAGCCGCTCCGCTGTACCCTCCCGAGCCCCGCGTGGTAGGCGGCGAGCGCCAGGGTGACGTCGCCCGCCAGCGCGTCTAAAAGGTAGCGGAAGTGCCGGATTCCCGCGGCGAGGTTCTGCCCGGGATCGAAGGCGTTTGTCACGCCGTAGGAGCGCGCGACCTCCGGCATGAGCTGCATGAGTCCCATCGCCCCCGCGTACGAGACCGCGTCCGGGTTGAAGTCCGATTCCACCTTCACGATGCACTTGACGAGGTCCGGGTCCACGCCGTGCTCCGCCGCGAGCCGCTCGATGAGCGCGTTGTAGACGCTCGCGAAGACGACGGGCCTGCGCTCCGGCTCCGCAGGATTGGAGTAGTGAAGGGTGCCGTCCCTGCCGGTCTCCTTTTTCACCTGGGCGGGAGCGCCCGCCGCGACAGCGAGAAAGGCGGCAAGCGCGCCGATGCGCAATGCGTTCTTATTCATGGCGTGGGCAGGGTATGGCGAGGCTTTCACGGCCGCAAGAAAAATTCGGGGGGCCGATGCGCCCGGTCCATCCCCCCGGCCTTAGTCGTTGTGTTCGGCGATCTCGCGGTTGAGCGCGTCGACCATGGCGAGGAGCCCCTGCGACGAATCCGACATGTCCTCGATCTTGGTCGAGCTGTTCTGGGAGAGCTCGTTGATGCCCGCGAGGGTCCTTGAAATCTCGTCGATCGCGTTCTTCTGCTCGTTCATCGCGCCCGAGATCGCGCGCGAGCGCTCGCGGACCTTCTCGGCGTTCTCGTTCACGGTGACGCTCGATTCGATCTGGAGCTTCATGTACTCGGCCATGGCCGACTGCTGGGCGGCGACCTCCTCGATCCCGCCTATGATGGCCTTGATCGTATCGACGGCCGCGGAGACGTTGCGCGTTCCCCCCTCGATCTCCGTATCGTTGGCGCGTATGAGGCGGTCGATCTCCTTGATGCTCGTCGCGGTCTGGTCCGCGAGCTTGGAGATCTCGTCCGCCACCACGGCGAATCCGCGCCCGAAGTCTCCCGCGCGCGCCGCCTCGATGGCCGCGTTGAGCGAAAGCAGGTTGATCCGGTCCGATATGTCGTTGATGATCTGGATGATGCCCGTCATCTCGCCCGAGCTCTTCCCGATATTGGCGATGCTCTCGTTCATGACCCGCAGCGAGTGCTCCCCGGACTTCGCCTTCCCGGCGATCCCGTCGATTACGGTGAGGACGTCCTTCATGCGCGCGCTCATGTCGGTGATGAGGCCGGAGAGCCCCTCCATGGCCTGGGCGAGCGCGGAGAGGCTTGCGTTCTGGTCGTCGGCGCTCGTGTAGACGTGGTCCATCCCCGCGGTGATCTGCTCGATGGAGGCGGACACCTCCTCGATCGCGGCGGCCTGGTTCTGGGTGTTGTCGGTGAAATCCGACAGGTTGGTCGCGATGCCCTGCGTCGCCCCCTTGATGCTGTCCGAGCGCTCCAGGAGCACCTGCTTGATGAACTCGGTCTTCGCGTCGCTCTTGATGGTCTCGATGTTCGCGAACTCGGTGGCGCGCCGGAATATCCTGAGCGTGAATAATCCCAGTATGAAAATGAACGTTTGCGAGAACAGGGAATCGACAAACGAGAGGGATATCTGCTCGTGGTATACCGGGTCGGCGCCCGGCTTCGCGATGAGGAAGGTGAGCACCGTGGCCGCGACGAGGGCCGCGTAGACGCCCGTGAGCATGCGCTTGCCCGAGAACATCACCGCGAAGGCGTAGGCCGCATAGGTGAAATGGATGAAGGAATTGAACGCGAGGTGCGGGGAGCGGATGCCGTAGCTGATAAGCCCCGCCATGATCACCACGGTCGCGCCGCCCACGAAGACGTTCGCCGCGAGGGTATAGCGCCCCTTCCTGAGTATTATGAAGCTCGCCAGGAGCACCAGGAAGAAGAACGGCGTGACCCGCAGGGAACGCAGGAGGCCTTCCACCGACAGGATCGCCAGGGCGATATGGACGAGGACGAGGAGCGGCAGGAAGATTATCTCGAAGAGGTATAACAGCCGCGCGCGCGCCTTGAGCAGGTACCCCGCGTCCGCGTAGGCGCTGAGCAGCCTGTTTCTTAAATCTTCCAGCATAAGGATCCTCCGTGTCAATTTGCGCTTGCAGAGCGTACCAGCACCGGGTGAAATGTGCAATAATAATTCTCGAAATCCCCTCAGGCTCCGCCAGCTCCCCTTTAGGTAAAGGGGAGCCATTAGGGGGCGCTGGTTGGTTTGGGGATCGGCGGATTTAAAAGACAGGCAATAAACATCCCCTGTAGCCCACCTTTATCAAAGGGGGGATGCCGGAGGCAGGGGGGATTTGAACAAACGCGAGGAAATGCAAAGCCATGAAAGAATTCCTGGACGGGACCCAATACCTGGACAAGGACGAGCCCGCGATCGCCGCCTTCGCGCGCGAGACCGCCGAAGGGGCGCGTGACGATGCGGAGAAGGCCGTGCGCCTGTACTATGCCGTGCGCGACGGGGTGCGCTACAATCCCTACGCGCTGTCGGCCGATCCCGCGACCTACCGCGCGAGCTTCGTGCTTGCCCAAAAGGAGGGCTATTGCGTGCAGAAGTGCATATTACTCGCCGCCGCGGCCCGCGCGGCGGGGGTCCCCGCGCGCGTGCGCTTCGCGACCGTAAAAAACCACCTGGCCACGGCGCATCTCCGGGAGCTCATGCGCACCGACCTCTTCGTCTTCCACGGGCTCACGGAGTTTTTCCTGGGGGGCCGCTGGGTGAAGGCGACCCCCGCGTTCAACCTGTCGATGTGCGAGAAGTTCGGGGTGCTCCCGCTCGAGTTCGACGGGACGGCGGACTCGGTGTTTCACCCGTTCGACCGCGCGGGGAACCGGCACATGGAGTACGTCCACGACTACGGCCCGTTCGCGGATTTCCCATTCGAGTATATGATGGAAGAATACAGGAAGTATTATCCGCATTTCTTCGAGGCCGGGGCGATCGAGGCGGCGCGGAGGGGGGATTTTGAGAGGGAGGCGGGAGGGGGTTGATATGTCCTGGGCGGGGGACAGTCGCCGATAGCGATTGTTGCACATAACGAGTGCGCGGCGGTTCACTTGACCCGCTGGCAGGGGGAGGCTTGCCGGGGGTGTTGTTCCGCGAACACCCCCGGCACCCCCGCGCGGCTCGCTCAGGCGCCGCGAGGGGCTGGCGCCCTACTGTTTCGGCCCTGCGGGCTCCCCTGCGCTTCTCGCGCGCGGCGGGCCTGCGGGAAATCGCCCATAAGGCCGGGCGATAGGTCCTCGGCCCTTTTATAGACAAGACATGGCTCAATCAAGGAAATTCTTTTTCCGGTCTCCGCCGCGCGCTGCGATGCTCGGCGAAACAGGATGGCGCTTGTTTTGCAACAATGCTATTGACTGATGTTTGCTATTAACACTCTGTAAGTGGGGCGATATCTGGATAGAGAAAGGGGAAATTTCAAATTGTCCCTATGTCATTCTAATGCAACAACCGACCTTCGCCTTTATCTCATCCATCTCGTCCATCCCCACATCTGCCCCTTTTGCGTAGTTCGTTTTTTATGATGCCATATTCCTTTGACGTCGTAATGTTGGAATCCAGCATGGAGGATGAGACGACGAAATTACTATTCATCATGGTCCAGCCTCTCACACTCATGGAGCGCTTCTTTCATTTCCTTAATGGACTTTTTATCAAATGACCCTGAAAAACGAAGCAATTCCGAACCACTTGAACCCATTGGCCGCGATACGAGCATGGCCCGGGCATATTCATGAAGCTTTTTTTGCTGGCCCAGTGATAGTTTATTAACATCCTCGATGATGATTTTTTTTAAACCGCGTTTCATCATGAAATTTTTCCCCTTATGGATCACCCTTTCTTCTTGTTCCAAGTTAACATTTCCTCCAATTTTTTACAACGACTTTCCCGGCAACTGTTGAAATTGGAAAGTGCGTGAGAACGTACGTAACATGCCTTTGTTCGAAATATACAACCGATTATGCGGGAGCACGAGAAGGCGCGAAAACGTGCGAAACGAAGGCGCGCAAGCGTTTGCGCGCCTTCGTTTCGCACACGGGTATCACGCACCATAATCTGCGGACCCCGATGCCTTTTTAAGTCCTTCGCGCATGAAGAGATTGTAGCCCGTCATCCGGCGCCGCTTCGCCTTCGTGTTCCATGCGGCACGCTCTTCGGGCGGCAGTGATTTCCACGCGTGGACGCGTTCCGTGAAGGCGCTCCTTCCGGCCTGCTGCGCGGCCGTGCGCGGGTTCGCCGGGACGACGTGCCTGCGGACGCACTGCCGGCCCTTCCGCGAATAATAGACCATGCCGTCCAGGGACCCGGTGAATTCGTTGAATGCAATGTTGAGCGATATCAATGCCATGTCGTACATCCTCCTTCGATGGGTACGCGCTCGTGCGCGTCGTCGTTTATACGAACGGGGGGAGGAAAATCGAAATAAATTTATGGGCAATAAGGAACATCCGCCGGACCGTGACCGGAGCGAAACTACACGAGCACGGGAGCGATGAATGAGGGGAAGAGGACCGGAATGAGAGGGAAAAGGGAGGGGAAGGGGCGGCCGGGGGAAACTTTAGGGGACAGTGATTTGAGGAACCGCCGGGAGCAGCGGGCGGCATTGGGGCATTGTCAACAGGGCCCTCTCTATTAGTACGCCTTAATAGAAGAATTATTGAACGGTTTTTTAAAAAATTCCCATTTTTGCCATTGGTCAAAATTCACAGGGCAATCACCACATTCTTCTTGACAATTTTCCGCGATTTATTTCTGCTTTTCAATGAAACGTGGAGAAGGGAATTCAAGGATCCCGATCCGGCTGTGTCGCAACACGAGCCCGACAAATATATATACGGGATTCGCTCACCGGGACGTTCATACCGGCATCACCGTCGCACGCGGTTGAAAAAGCAGATAACGCCGCTGTTCGCTCAATGATCTCGTAGTTAAAGTCGTATTACCCGAAACGATTCGCCGGGATTCGCACCGGCGGCGGAGTGCCGTTCACTCCGCCCGGCCCGTTATGCGCGAATATCCCCCGAATCCGGGTCACGGAGGTACAGGGCGAAAAATCCGCCTTATGCCGGCCGGCGGAGCTTTGCGTTCGCATAACGGGATGCCGGTCAGTCCGTTATGTGAAAATTGGTAAACCGGATACGCCTTTTGTTACCGAAATATAGCCGCCTTAACTGGATTAACTCAAAATTTCCGGAGGGACGTATGAAAAAGCTCATCCTCGTCATGATCGTTCTGCTGACCGCGGGCCTGCTGGCCTGCGGATCGAACAACTACCTTGCGACGGAGAAGATTGATACCGTGATTCCGGACGATGGCGGGGACGGGACGGTTGAGGAGCATGAGCTTTTTACGCTTGCGCCCGGGAGTTGGGTGCCGCTCGCGAGCGTGGGTGGGACAGTTGACCCGGTGGGGACTGCGCTTGAAGAGGACTTTGATGGGGATGGGATTAAGAACGAGGACGAGACGACCACGAATATATGGGTGGCGGATTACCCGGTGATTGAGACGAATATTGCGACCCCGGTGAGTATGAGGATTGAGATTTTAGAAACAGGGACGACTACGTATGAGACGGTGTCGTCGGAAATAAGCTCGGATGATATATCGCGCACCATGGACTTTTCCAGTGAGGCGGCGCACAGGGAAGAGGTGAATCTGAAGACGGTGCAGTACCAGGACTCATACAATTGGTCGAAAAGCGATAAAGTTTCTAAATCAAAAAGCGCAAGCTATAGTGCGAATGCCAGCGCAGCGGGATTCGGCGGAGGCCACAGCGGTTCATATTCCAGCTCCGTGTCGAGGGAACATAGCAGGTCGTATGGTGAAACAAAAACGAAATGGAAGGACGTTCCTTTCAAAAACAATGTAAAGAAAACCGGTTGGGAGCTAAAACGAAGCGAAGCTGCGAAAAATTCAAGGCAGCTACGCAGCGAAATTCGCAGTAAAACGAACGGACAATTCGAAACGAGAGCAAATGCCGGATATATTCGTGCGGCGCTGTATATCACCAACCTGACCGTCAATATCCCTGTAAAACTTTCAAACATTTTATGCTCGTTTCTCCTGGAAGCACCTGATGGACAATTGATCCCCATTGAGAGCTTTCGGCTTCGCAACGATGACTATTCGAAATTCGAAATTGACCTCTATGGCGACAGCACATTTGGACCGTATGTTATTGAACTCAAGAACCTTAATACCAATGAGATAAAAGACGCGATCGCGAAGGGGTATAACCCGCGCATATTTATCGTCGATTACGATATGACCCATGTCGAAGATTCAAATTACAGGCAAGCGCTTGGTGCAAATTTTCCGGGTGATAATCTTAAAATAATTGAGGAGAACGCGAAAGGGCGATCCGCAGGGGTTAAGTTCGTAGCTCAGAACTTGCGTGAATTTTACCGTGTAGTGGCATTCGAGACAAACGGAGTCGAAGGTAGAAATACCGCGACAGGTGTAACGGAAGTTGCTCCCGGAGTATCGCTCGAAAAAGCCCTGGAGCGCATCAGCTATTCGGGGGCCAGCATCGAGGTTGCTAATTATGTCTTCGATTTTACCGGTGCTATGAAACGAGATTTTAAAATCAAAGATCTCAACGGCGCGGAATTTAGCTGTGGCGGCCGTTTTAAAATGCGCATGGTCCATTCGATAAACGGAATTACCGCCAATGTTCCTATGGACCCCAGGCTCGCGCCAATCCATGAAATCGATGGAACCTATACTTATATCATGAAACCCATCCCCCAATGGACGGAAGAGGAGATATCGAATTTTGCACTCTGGATTGTATACAATAAAAGCCGTTACTATGAACCGTCAGCTTTCAGTTTAGCCAACGATGCTGTTCGCCTGTATACCTATACCGACGGGGACGGTGTTCAGTGGAGCGTTCCTGAGACAAAAGGCATAGGCGATATGATATGGCCGGGCGACCATTACGATATCGTTTACATGAACATGATTGAGTATATCGGCGAAACGGAACAGTTCGGGCATAACCCGGTAGAGACGTACGATCCTATCACCATGAACACCCGATGGAACCAAAGCGACTTTCCCGTGGATGAATTGGGAAACAAGCAATATTACAAACCCGACGTGAATTCGATCTTCCTGGGAGAGGCAATTCTGGGGGACACCGTTGAATTCAAATTCAAGCTGAACGGCACGTGGGGATTAAACCCGGTCTTTGGAAACCATCTTTTAAGCGACGGCATAGAGTCGTGGAATGATTTCGACTACCGCTGGCTCAAGAGCACGAAGCAATTCGATTACCGGCAGGCGCTCGATTTCGAGCTGAACTTCGGCCTGGGAGGGGAGTACCAGGACTGGGTTAATTTGATTCCCGAGCGAAGCCCCTTCTCCAGGCATTACACGTTTTACCAGGACGGTGCTGCTATCGATTATTCGTGGGACTACCTTGGGCAGGAGTTCACCGTAAAACTGAAGATTCCAGGCGCCCTTGAGGGAGTAGGCGACGACGGGATCGTGCGGCTCTATTTACGCCCCGCGTTGAACGGCGCCTACAGGGAATCGATCTGGCCCCTCTCCAATACCGAGGTCAAGAAATTCCGCGGCGTGCTCGCCCAGGATTTGGTCGACGGCACAACTGTAGTAAAGCTAAAATATCCGGTAGGTTCGATTGCATCGGGGGATACGATACGAATTCAGGCAGGATCCGGCGCGGTTTCAGGGACCATTTCCACCTATGCGCCTAATGGTGATACCATAGAAATTACCCTCTTGACCGCGCTTTCCCTGGACGACCCGATCCGCAAGGGCTCCCAGGCCTATGTCGACTTTGCCGCGGGAGGGGGGCCGGATACGCAGTACCTTGCGCTTGAAATGGACGGTGGTTTATGGAGCGATTGGAATGATTTGTGCAACCAGCTTTCGGGAGGTTGGGAGGGCAATAATGCACCCCTTGCGGCGGGAGACGGGAACAATCTTGGATTTGGGCTTGCCACGATAGTCGAGAACTGGCTGGGGCATAATTTTTACAGCAACCCGGAGTACAACGCCTGGACCGACTCGAAAAAGATTGGGGACTTTATTCATGGGGCGGTAACGCCACTGGTTCAAGCGGGGACGAAGCTCTTGCGGCTGGTAATGCCGATTGAGTTTGAGGGCAATGATTTTCTGGTGAGCACGAGCAATGTAGGTGACCAGATATTTCCCTATGTTTCGATCGCTGATGGACGTGCGCTAGTAGTGTGGCGATCATTTGATAGTGGGAGCACTCCCGATATTCGCGGGCGCGTCATAGATATGACGAACGGGGCGCCGGTAGGAACTGATTTTCTGGTGAATACGACTCAAGCAAATGAACAAATAGATGCTCAAGTATTGATTGCGAATGGACGTGCGATTGTAGTGTGGAGTTCAAGGGATAATGGAAGTAACTATGATATCCGTGGACGCATGGTGGACATGGCCACAGGAGCGCCGTTGGCTACTGATTTCCTGGTGAGCACAAGCAATGCGGGTGAGCAACTAAATCCGCTAGTCTCGATCGAGGACGGTCGCGCGCTGGTGGTGTGGCATTCAAGTGACAATGGGAGCAATTATGATATCCGCGGACGCATGGTGGACATGGCCACAGGAGCGCCGTTGGCAACTGATTTCCTGGTGAGCACAAGCAATGCGGGTGAGCAACTAAATCCGCTAGTCTCGATCGAGGACGGGCGCGCGCTGGTGGTGTGGCAGTCAATCGATAACGGGAGCAATTATGATATCCGCGGGCGCGTGGTGGACATGGCCACAGGAGCGCCAGTGGGGACTGATTTTCTGGTGAGCACGAACAATGCGGGTAATCAATCTGCTCTTGAATTCTCGATTGGGGGTGGTCGCGCGCTGGTGGTGTGGCATTCAACTGATAACGGGAGCAATTATGATATCCGCGGGCGTGTAGTGGACATGTTTACAGGGGCGCCGGTGGCAACTGATTTCCTGGTGAGCACGAGCAATGCAAGCGATCAACAATTTCCCCAAGTATCAATTGCGGGCGGACGTGCACTGGTAGTGTGGCGTTCAAGGGATAACGGGAGTAATTATGATATCCGCGGGCGTGTAGTGGACATGGCCACAGAAGCGCCGTTGGCAGGTGATTTTCTGGTGAGCACGAGCAATGATGGCGAGCAAGAAAATCCCCAAGTCACGATTACGGACAGCCGTGCGCTGGTAGTATGGCATTCAAGGGATAACGGGAGTAATGCCGATATCCGCGGGCGCGTAGTGGACATGGCCACAGGAGCGCCATTGGCAACTGATTTCCTGGTGAGCACAAGCAATGCAGGCGATCAATGGTTTCCTCGAGTATCGATTGCGGACGGCCGTGCGCTGGTGGTATGGTATTCAAGTGATAACGGGAGCAATTATGATATCCGCGGGCGTGTGATTGATTTCAAAAGCCAAGTTCCTTTTGGTGAACAAAACTTTTTCGTCTCCCCGCTCATCGAGCGCGATTACGAGGTGAAGGCGAGGATCGTGGAGTGACCTCACCCCCCGGCCCCCTCTCCCATAGGAGAGGGGGAGATCAAAGGGAAGCTTTTTATAGGAATCAGGATTCATTTGAAGAACGGATCAGATAATAGTGGAACGAGCACCATTACGGGCACCCCTCTCCCCGTGGGAGAGGGGCCGGGGGTGAGGTCAGGCATCATCCGCGGCCAGCGCGTAACCGGGGATAAAATTATCGCGTCGCGGACTTATCGCTCCGAGATGACCGATGCGGAAAAGATCATTTGGGAGCTCGTGCGCAACAGAAAGTTTCGCAATCTGAAATTCCGGAGGCAGCAAATTATTGACGGGTTCATCGTCGACTTCTATTGCGAAGAGCTTCGCTTGTGTTTGGAGATAGACGGCGGGGTGCATGACGATGAAGAGCAACGGAAATACGACAGGGAGCGCGACGCGGTGCTCGCCCAACGGGGAGTACGGATCGTGCGGTTGAGG